>CACYDO010000310.1 GCA_902773165.1 uncultured Ruminococcus sp.
AATATATCATGGGGAGAATTAAAATGTATTACAAAAGATTTATTTCAGTAATTGCCGCTGCTGTTTGCGCTTCTGCGGCAGCTGTATCGCCGATCTCCGCTTTCTCTGCTTCGGCTCTGACGAAAATACCGGGAGGATCTGAACAATAGCGGACTTCTTGAATCGGAGGACGCGCTTATTCTCCTCAGATACTCCGTAGGTATGGAAGATCTCAGCGATTTTCAGAATTCCGTTGCCGATATAAACAGCGACGGCAGCATTGACAACGCGTAAGTGTATAATTTTAGTGGGCAGTCCAAAACGCGGAGACCAACTGACCGTAACGGTAAAGTAAAATCGGAACTGCCTCCGGGCGCCTGCCCGGTGCAGACGCGCTTGACATATTACGAATTTCCGTGGAATTGACAGACTCAGACAATAAAGGAGATGATTCTATGATTAGTGAAGAAGTTTATACCTTATCGCTGCCCTATTACGACAATACAAACAGAAAAGTACGCGTTTATGTTCCCGAGCATGAAGAAGGTGAAACCTTTCCGGTGATCTACATGACGGACGGTCAGAATCTGTTTGAAGACGATACTGTGCAGTTCGGCTGCTGGTATACGCGTGAAGCCGTCAGAGCTGAGCAGAAAAGCAGCGGCAAAGGCGCGGTCATCGTTGGCATTCACAACGACACAGACGCTCAGCAGCGCGCAAATGAGCTTACGCCCGAAAGTATCGGCGAAATAGATTTCCCTGCCGATATTCCCGAAGAAGAAAAAAAACGTCATATTGCTTCGGGAGAAAAATTTGACGATTTCCTCATAAACACCGTTATGCCTGCGGTCGAAGAGCAATTTCCTGTCAAAACAGGAAGAGAAAATACAGCCTTCTGCGGAAGCTCCTCCGGCGGACTGGAATCATTTTACATCGCGCTCAGCCACCCTGATAAATTCTCTGCTGCCGGAGTTTTCTCCCCTGTGTTTTTGATGTACAAGAAGGACGATCTGGAAAACTGGATACGCACCAAAGCCGCCCAAGCAGAAAACGCACCTTATCTCTACATGTACGTCGGCGGCGCTGACGATCTGGAAAAGCAGCTCAACACTGATTTTCAGTGGGTATACGGAATTCTCGAAGACTGCTACCCTGAAGAACAGCTCAAAGGGGTCGTCAAGCCCGAGCAGTTTCATAACGAAGCAGCATGGGAGATTGAGTTCAAGGAGCTTCTGCATACCTTTTTGCTTTGACCCGATAATTGTATACAAGCTATTACTTCGGCAACTAAAATAATCGCTTTCGCGACCCAACCTACCCCCTTTCTTTCCTCCGGAAGGAAGGGGGTTTTTGGTGTGCAAGTTCTCTCTCCGGGCGCTTGCCCGGAGGAACTGTCTATCAGTCGGTGCATACTGACAATGCGGATACGAACTGTTCGTTATTCTTACAAGCTGTCATCAGTATTACCCTAAAATAACGATAAAATAACAAACATCTTGATTTTTCCCGGAATCGGTGCTATAATCAGTTTATGTTAGTTTACGCTAATCAAGTATTAAACAAAGGAGATCTGCTATGAGTGATAAAGATTTTTTGAAGGTCAAAGAGCTGAAAAGAAGCTTTGGAACAGGCGACACGCGGCAGGACGTTCTTAAGGGTCTTGATTTTACAGTAGCGAAGGGCGAATTCTGCGTTTTGCTGGGTCCCTCGGGTTCGGGTAAATCAACGCTGCTCAATATACTGGGCGGTATAGACAGCGCCGATTCCGGCGAGATATATATTAACGGCGACAGATTAGCCGATATGAACGAAAAGAGCCTTACGCAGTACCGCAGAAAGCACCTCGGCTATGTTTTTCAGATGTACAACCTGATACCGAATCTGAATGTTAAGGAGAATATCGAAACAGGTGCTTATCTTTCCGATAACCCCCTCGACATCGACGAGCTTCTTAAAATACTCGGTCTTTACGACCACCGCCACAAGCTTCCCAATCAGCTTTCGGGCGGTCAGCAGCAGAGAGTTTCTATCGGCAGAGCTATCGTAAAAAACCCCGATATCCTTCTTTGCGACGAGCCGACGGGCGCTCTCGATTACACAACGTCAAAGGAGATTCTCCACCTGATCGAGGAGGTAAACAAAAAGTACGGCAACACAGTCATCATGGTAACGCATAACGAAGCGATCAGACAGATGGCAGATCATGTGATAAAGCTGCGCGACGGCGTTATCCGCCACGATACGCTCAACAAGAAAAAGATCACCGCCGCTGAGCTTGAATGGTAAGGGGGGCGCAAAATGGTTAAGCAGCAAATTTCCCCCGGCAAGCGTCCTAAGAATCCCCTCGCAAAGCGCGTGTGGAAGGATATAGTCAGAGACCGCAAGCGGTATTTTATGATCTTCGCTATGCTCGTTGTGACGATCGGCTTTGTTTCGGGTATGTACGTTGCAAACAACAGCATGATGACTACGCTCGACGAAAAGGTAGAAACGCTCCACCGCGAGGACGGTCATTTCGAGCTTTCCGCAACAGCCGATCAGCCGCTGATCGAAGCGATTGAATCGGGAGATATGGCTGATATGGTCACGATCTTCCGTGAGCGCGCCTACGCAGAAGCGGAAGACGAGGTTGAAAAGGCGGTAAGGGAAGCAACGGAAAAAGAGGTCGAAAATCAGGTCGAATCGGCGATACGTACTCAGACGGAATCCGCCGTAGACTCCAGGCTTAACGCGCTCAAAGCAAGCGGCGCGCCGATCAGCGAAAAAGACCGCCAAAGCGCAATAGACGAAGCGTTTAAAAAAGCGATGGACGAAAATTACGACAGCGCCGTTAACGAGGCTAAGAAAAAGGCGTTCAGCTCAGACGAGTATTCCTCCGCTGTTTCCGAAGCAATGGACGAGGCAAAAAAGGAGATCGACAAAACGATCAGTGAGGAGTACGAGGAGCTTGCAGACCGCTATGAGCTTGATGACGATTCGTTCAAGCCCGTTCCTGTGAGCGTTTACGAGCTGTTCTGCAAGGACAACGACGAAACGATCTCCACCGGAAGCTCGGGCAGAATAAGGGTTTACAACGAGCGCACAGACGTTGATCTTTACGATATTCTCTCCGGCCGTGCTCCCGAATCGGAAAACGAGATAATTATAGACCGTATGCATGCCGATAACGCAGATATTTCGATAGGAGATAATCTCAAAGTCGGCTCTGTTTCCTATAAGGTGGTCGGGCTGTGTGCGTTTGCCGATTACAGTACGCTTTACGAAAATAACAACGACACGATGTTTGACGCGCTCACCTTTGACGTCGGTATGGTGACGAATAAGGGCTTTGAGCGGCTTAAAGGAATTCCGCATTATTTTTACGCATTTCTGTACGAAGATCGCCCAAGCGATATCTACGAGGAAAAGGAGCATTCCGACAGATTCATGAAAGCGCTTATCACGCAGACAGCCGTTTCCGAAAGCGAGATCGAAATCAAGGATTTTGTTCCTGCATATGCAAATCACGCAATACAATTCGCCCCCGACGATATGGGCTCGGATAAGGCGATGGGCGGCGTACTGCTGTATATCCTGACGGCGGTGCTTGCGTTCATCTTTGCGGTAACTATCGGAACTACTCTCGACAAGGAATCCACCGTTATAGGAACGCTTCGCGCTTCGGGCTACACAAAGGGCGAGATGCTGCGCTACTACATGAGCGCGCCGCTTATTATCGTGATCGCCGCCGCGATCGTCGGGAATATCCTCGGTTACACGGTTATGAAAAAGGTCGTTGTCGCGATGTACTACAACAGCTACAGTCTCCCGACATACAAAACGATATGGACGCCTGACGCATTCGTCAGAACCACGATCATTCCGATACTACTCATGCTCGTGATAAATTTTGTTGTGATAGTGAAAACGCTGCGGCTCTCCCCCCTGCGTTTCCTGCGCCATGATCTGAAAAGGACGCGCAGAGCAAAGGCAATAAAGCTGCCGAGGTGGAAATTCTTCCGCAGATTCCGCGTTCGCGTATTCCTGCAAAATATCCCGAATTACATCATGCTGTTCATCGGTATAACCTTCGTTATGCTGCTGCTTTCTATGGCGGTAGGAATGCCCGAAACGCTGGATTATTACAAGGATTCAGTAAACGATATGATGTTCGCGCAGGATCAGGTAATGCTCACATCAACAGAAGACGACGACGGAAATACGATCACCACAAAAACCGAAGGCGCAGAGCGCTTTTCGCTGACGGCGCTTGAATACAGATCCGAAGATCTCAGCGAAGAAGTCACCGTTTACGGCGTGAGCGACAACAGCAAATACATAAAGCTTGACAGTGATCTTGATGATAACGCTGAATCAGGCAGCGAGATACCTGTTTATATATCCAAGTCATTCTCCGAAAAATATAAACTTGCCGCAGGCGATACTATAACTCTTTCGGAAAAATACGAGCATAAGGAGTACAAGTGGAGGGTATACGCTGTTCACGATTATTCCGCAGGAATAGCGGTATTCATGACAAACGCCCGGTTCAATACCGTATTTGACCGGGAAGAAGGCTCATTCAGCGGATATATGTCCGACGAGATGATAACCGACATTGACGAGGACTATATCGCAAAGGAGATCACCTCGGAGGATCTGACAAAGCTGTCACAGCAGCTTGACCACTCAATGGGCAGCTACATGGTTTATTTCCAGTACGTATGCGTGATCGTTGCGGCAATAATAATTTATCTGCTGACCAAGATCATCATAGAGAAGAACGAGCGCGCTATTTCCATGGTAAAAATACTTGGCTACACAGATTCGGAGATAGCTTCTCTTTACCTGATAACAACAGGACTTGTCGTATTTTTATCCGAGTTTCTTGCAATGTATCTCGGCTATGAGATCATGTCGATCTTCTGGAGAACTATCATGATGTCTTTGGGTGGTTGGTATGATTTCGTAATGACCACCTCCGGCTTTGTCAAGGAATTTTTACTTGTATTCATTGCATACATCATAATTGCCGTAATTGACTTCGTAAGAATAAAGAACGTTCCAAAAATTCTTGCCCTGAAAAATGTAGAATGATTTCGTCAATTATCCAGCAATAAGCCAAACAAAAAACGCCGTACCCTTTTTTCGGGAGTACGGCGTTAGTTTTTTATTCATTTATGCAAATTTAAGAATAGATTTCTCACATTCCATAACATCAGACCAGATGTTCATATATTCCGTTTCGGAAGAGCAGCCCTTTATAGAATTCCAGCACCGGCCGAGCTTGTTGTATATCTTCATTACCTCGTCCACGTTATCACCATCGTTTGCAAGCAGCTGCCACGCCTGATCGAGCAATGTTTCGGTCTTTACCGAAAGAATAAGTTCATTCATACACTTTACCTCCTCATCAAAAACAAAACAAAAAACAATTCGATTCCCAAGCGGATATTACCGAATACAAGAAGCATTTAAGCTGTACACAGCAATAACGATCAGCCCAAAACAAAACAGTCAGTATAATCCACCTATGAAGTAATTATATAATTTTATTACATCAATGTCAATATATTAAAAAGAGAAATTCTTTAGATTTTTTAATATAAAAATGACAAAAAACGCACCAAGAGCCGCAGCTTCATGGTGCGTTTGATAACACTTTCGTAAACTTCAGATATTATTGATTATTATCGCTCACAGATTTCCTCTTTTTGGTAATAAACACTGTCACGTATGCCGCGGCAAGTATCACGATAAATGCAGTAACTACAAATTTACCTGCTGTCTGTACCGCGGAGGCCGAACCCGACGAAGCAGCAGAGGCAGAAGCTGCCTTTGAAGAAGCAGTTGTCGGCGTTGCTTTTTTAGCGGAAGAAACGGCTGACGAAGCCGCAGCCGAGCTTGAAGAGGTCAAAGACTTCGACTCCGGAGTAACAGCGGTTTCCGTTTTCTGTGCGCTTGAAGCTTTGGAAGCGACGCTGCTTGAAGAGGAGCTTGCAGAAGAATCAGATAAAGCCGAGGAAGCTAACGAGCTGTTTGCGCGGCTTTCCGAAGCTCTGCTTGTTATTACAGTCTGACGAGAAGCAACCGACGCGGTCGTTTCCTCTTCTTCGTCCTCTTCCTCTGAGGGAGTAAGGTCTGTTGTTGTGATGACAACAGGCTTCGGCGCACTTGCTGTGGTGCTTTCGTTATTTTCATCAGTCTGCTGAGATTCAGGGTCAGTTTGCGGCTCTTCGCTCTGCTCGCTGTTAGTATCAATATCGGTAAGCTCGGAATCTGTCGGTTCGTCGATATCTGTTCCCGTATTTGAAACCTCGGCTCTAGCCGAAATGAGCGTAAGCGGAAGCGTCTGCGTTTCGTGGTTAAATACCTCTGTGCAGGAGAAGGAAAGCCCTGTTTCCTCAAGGGAGCATTTTTTGTTGACGGTAAACGTCTGCACCATTATATCCTCGCCCGAAAACGCCATACCGCCGTTTATCAAGATATTCCACTTTATTTTATTTTGCAGATTGGTATTCATCATCCCCTGCCCTGCAATGAGAAATTCCGGGTCTTCCGAAAGCGTAAGGAATTCGCTGTTGTAGAAGGTATCAACGGCTATTCCGGCGATATTTTCGCATTCGCCCACGGAAAATATATACTTGATCGTATCGCCCGTATACAACTGAGTATCCGCGCTCGCCGATATCTGCGGACAGGCAAGCGCAAGCGTCATCAGCAATGCCGCTGTTATCGCTGTAATTCTTTTCCACATCATAATTATTTCCTCCATACGGTAGCAGTTCCGCCGGGTATGCACCCGGTAGCAATTCCGATTTTACTTTATCATAACGGTCAGTTGATTTCCGCGTTTATGGGTTTTCACTAATAATTATACACCAATCCAAAAGCATTTTCAACCTTTATATGGACAAATCGGTAAATTTAAAGCACAAAAACCAAAGCATACACCATACACAGAAAGCCTATTTCCTAAAACTCTCCGACAAACAATAAACCAAATCATACACCATACATAGAGAGCCTGTTTCCTAATGCTTGCCAACAGACAGTGAGGATTCCGAAGGAGGAGCGCTGCGCGCCCCTGCGCCCCGGCAGAGCTTCACGTAACATTTTTCAATGATCGTTAAATTTCTTTATTTAATTGCCATCTTAATAATATCTAAGTCCAAAGAAACGCCGCCGGCAAGAAAAGGTATAAAACCATTCGGGTTAATAAAGTAGAAACGGAACTGCCCCGGGGACAGTTCCGCTACAACTTTTAAAATAACTAACACTTATTGCAGTGCAAACGTTCTCCGGGCAGTACCCGGGGCGCATAAGACCGATCCGGTCAATAAATACAAAATTAAAGCCAACAATCACATGACCTCTCTTACAGCCTCGGAAGCACACGGTTTGCGGTTTCCTCGGGGTCTACGACCTCTGTGAGGTCATCTGTTTTGTCAAGATCATCAAGATTAAACGAGAGATCAAGCATAGGGTCATGCGGCGCTTCACCGGCGCCCGAATTAGCGGCAGCCGCCGCGCTTATCGCTCCGACTATCTGAGTGCGCGGATAGTTGAAAATTGACTTTACAGCGTCTCTGCCGTCATCAGCATAGCGCACTCGCTCAATGTCAGCGGCAAACATCTCTACTCTCTGCTTCGGAATTATAGCTTTCCTGACATTGTCATCGGAAAGCTCCTTCGGAAGCTTTTCTTCATCGTCACTTATCAAACCGCCCTTGAGCGCGATAAGTATGTTGTCGGTCAGCAGCCGCAGCTCTCCGTATGTAAAGCCCTTCGTCCTCGTAACAAGATAATCTGTCGTTACCTCATCGTTTACAAATAACTCAAAATTAGTTTCAAAGAATAGTTCGCGCTCGAAATCCTCCGGCGCATCTACGTGAATGACATGAGTGTTTCCCCGGAAAAGATACGGCACATTCACCGCCGTATCATCGTAAGCTGCTGCCGTGATTATATGTGCTTCGGAACGCTTCATCAGCCTGCTAAGCTCCGAGAAAAACAGCTGTCCTGCACGCGTATCGTCATTAAAAAGCCAGATGTCCTCGAAGATCAGCATAAGCTTAATGCCGGTCTGCGCGGCTTTTGTCCTAACGCCGGAGCAAAACGCCTTTATCTCCTTGATTGTTTCCTGTGGATCACTGCCTATCAGCTCGCTTACAGGCAGCTCGTACACGGTGTATCCGCACTCCGCGGCGCTGCCGGCAAATGCGTCAATTATTGTTCTTTTTCCGCTTCCGCGAACTCCCGTAAAAAGGAAGCTGCGCGACTGCACCGTGGGGTAAAGAAAGCCTTCCTCCTGACCGTAGCGCAGGCTGCCCTTTAACAGATCGTACATTCGCCCTGTGCAGATCAGCTCGTCAAGACTTGTTTCCGCTTCGTAAATTCTACCGCTGTCAAGCTTCATTTTTTATATCCCTCACCTTTATCTCGGGTATAACGGCGTTTCCGAACTCGCCCGGGTCAATTATGCCAAGCTGAGTTTTGATTATGCCGCGCATCTCCATCGCAGGACGAAGACAATATTCGTAAAACTCCTCCGGGTCTGCCGCTTTTGCACTTACTACGTTCGGGAATATCAGTTTAAGATACGCCGTACATATGCGCTTTATCGCCTC
>CACYDO010000311.1 GCA_902773165.1 uncultured Ruminococcus sp.
AACTTCTGCATGATAAGACCTTCACCGCCGAAAATACCGCCGATCTTCTTGCCGCCTGTGAATGCAAGCTCCATCTGAACGCCGGGTGTGCTTGCAAGATATGCCGACTTCTGAGCGATGATCTGGTTTGCGCCAACGTCAAAGGAGATGATGTCGCCGGGGAATGTAGAAGCAAAAGCGATCTCACCGGGGCCTGTCATTGCTGTATAGGTGTTTCTGAAAATGGACTCGCCAGTGATAGCGCTCTTAGCCATCTTGCCGAGTGCTCCCAGAACGCCCTTTCCGCCGCCGCTGCCAAGACCAGTCTGCATGGAAATTGTCGGAGTCATCCAGGACATTGCGCCCTTCTGACACTCAACGCTTTCACCCTGGTTGAGCTTACACACGAGTACCGGTAACGGTCTGTTGTGAACTTCGTATTGCATATAAATGCCTCCTTAAAAATAAAAATATATGGATACGCCGGGTATGCACCCGAAGGCAATTTCATTATAGCGGAAAATTAATCTCTGCGCCGAAAATACCTCCGCAGTGCGGTTTAACAAGTGCTAATGTTCGGAGTATACCTTCCAAATATTATTCACTCATGTAATATTATAGCATGATTATCGAAAAATGAAAAGAGCATTATCATATTTTTAGCAAAATGACAGTAATATTCTCAACAATGTACAAACAAATAGGTCGGTTTGTTGTGCAAATTGGCAACTAAAAATATACATTGTCCTTTTTTGTGGCAAAATATAGAAGTTTTGTATAATTTTGCCTCTTTGTACGCTTGTGTTTTATTGATGTGTAGGCGGTTTATACAATAGGGTAACAATTATAAGGGAATTATTTCAATATTTTCGCTTTTGTTGACATGGGATTATTCATATGCTACAATATAAGTGCAGTTTTGAAAAAAAGATGATGATTTATCAGAAAAATCTATGATCCGGTAATCAGTCTGCCGAAAACGGAGGGGTAGTTATGATCTATTGTATGTCGGATATTCGCGGAGATTTTGCGAAATATACTAAAATGCTGAGCAAGCTTCATCTTAAAGGAACAGATACGCTCTATGTTCTCGGCAATGTTATAGACGGTTCGGAAGGAAGCATGAAGCTCCTTTTTGATATGATGATGAGGGAGAATGTTTTTCCTGTTATCGGTGAGCATGAGTACGCGGCGCTGAAATGCCTATCGTGGCTCGCAAAGCATTCGGATGAAACCGATCTTTCCGCAATGGATCCCGATACTATGCAGAAAATGCTCGACTGGACGGCGCTGGGCGGTCAGCAGACTATCGCGGAATTCCGTGAGCTGACAGATGAACAGCGCGAAATGATCGTCGATTATCTCAGCGATTTTTCTCTTTATGAGGAGGTCGAGGCAGAGGGTACGGAATATGTCCTCGTTCATGCAGGTATCGGAGATTTTTCTCCCGATAAGGATATGGATGAGTACGATATCCACGACTTGATAACGACAAGTCCTGATTATTCCAAAAAGTATTTTCCCGATAAGGTGCTTGTTACGGGTCATACTCCCACAAGACGTATTTATGAGGAGCTGTATCCCTTAAACGGCAAAACAGCCGATGGCGAGCCTTCACGCTACGATAAAGCGTATATAGATAATGGTCATATCGCTGTAAACTGCGGTGTTGATATAGGCGGCAGACTTTGCGCCGTTCGCCTTGGCGATCTTGCCGAGTTTTATGTTGAGTAAAAGGGTGATCTTATGGAGCTTATTTACGAGAATGAACGGATATATTCCATTGATGACAGCGGAAAGATCATTGCCGAAATAACCTTCCCGAAAAATGATAAGGATCCTTCTCGGAGAACTGCAGTTATTGACCATACGTTCGTTGATGAATCTCTGCGCGGTCAGGGCGCAGCCGGTAAGCTGGTCAAGGCAGCCGCCGACAAGCTTACGCAGGAAGGCTATGAAATATCCGTTACTTGTTCCTATGCGGCAAGGTGGTTTGAAAAGCATAAGGAGTACAATGTATCAGTCAATGACGAGCATATAGCCTGCAATGTTAAAGGAAAACACTGAATACGGCGGTCTGCGTGGCAGGCCGTCATTGTTTGCGGATCTGCTTATTATTTTGTCTTTAAGACAAATGAGCAAATTTGTGTAATATATACAAATTCAATGTCCACTTTAGTGTGATAAAATGCGCGTTAGTCAAGATTAACTTGTGATTTTTACTTTGGTGATTTAACCAATAATTGATAGTGTATTTTATGATATTATTTACAAAAACAAAAAATCGACAAAAAATTAACAATATGCTATTGATTTGCACGAAATTATGAGTTATAATAATAAAAATCTATTAGGATTTATAGGAGGTCCCACAAATGGCAGATAAAACAGTTCAACCATTCCGTGAAACCGAAGAACAGAAGCAAAAGCTTCAGGAAATCATTGAGCGGAATAAGGTTCAGCCGGGAGCGCTGCTTCCGATACTTCATGAAGCTCAGGAGGTTTACGGATACCTTCCGATCGAGGTTCAGCAGCGTGTAGCTGACGGACTCGGAATCTCGCTCAGCGAGGTTTACGGCGTTGCTACATTCTATTCGCGTTTCAGCCTTACACCGAAGGGCAAGCACAGAATCAGCGTCTGTCTTGGTACGGCGTGCTACGTTAAAGGCGCCGACAAGGTTCTCGCAGAAGTCGAGAAAAAGCTTGGTATCAAGAGCGGTGAGTGCACAGATGACGGTCTTTTTTCGATTGATTCGTGCCGCTGCGTAGGTGCTTGCGGTCTCGCACCGGTCATGATGATTGATGAGGAGGTTTACGGTAAGCTGACGCCGGCTGAGGTAGACAAGATCCTCGACAAGTACATCAAAGAGGAAGGAGAGAGCAAGTAATATGACAATAGAAGAACTTAATAAAATAAGAGACGAGCACCGGGAGCTCGTAATGGTAAGAAAGGTTATCAAAGAGCAGGGCGAGGAGATGGCTAAGCATACAGGCTACCGCAAGCAGGTTCTGGTTTGCGGCGGTACAGGCTGTACATCTTCCGGCAGTAAGAAGGTTCTCGCTGCACTTGACGAGGCACTTGAGGAAAACGGCATTAAAGACGAGATCCTCGTAGTAAGAACAGGCTGCTTTGGTCTGTGCTCACTCGGTCCGATCATGATCGTATACCCCGAAGGCTCTTTCTATTCACAGACAACTCCCGAGGGCGTTAAGCAGATCGTTAAGGAGCATCTCGTTGAGGGCAACGTCGTTAAGAAGCTTCTCTATCAGGAGACAGTACATGAAGACGGCTCTATCCTCTCGCTTTCCGAGACTCCGTTCTATAAAAATCAGCTCAGAATCGCTCTGAGAAACTGCGGTGTTATTGACCCTGAGAATATCGAGGAGTACATCGCTCTCGACGGTTATCAGGCTCTTGCAAAAGCGCTTACAACAATGACTCCCGACGAGGTAGTTCAGGAGGTTCTCGATTCCGGCCTTCGCGGACGCGGCGGCGGCGGATTCCCCACAGGCAGAAAGTGGATGTTCGCTAAGGCTTCAAAGGGTGACATCAAGTATGTTGCATGTAACGCCGACGAGGGTGACCCGGGTGCGTTCATGGATCGTTCTATCCTTGAAGGCGATCCCCAGTGCATTATCGAGGCAATGGCTATCGCCGGCTACGCTATCGGTGCTCACCACGGCTTCGTATACGTAAGAGCAGAGTATCCTATCGCTGTAGAGCGTCTTACGATCGCAATTAAGCAGGCTCGTGAGAGAGGCTTCCTCGGCAAGGATATCTTTGGTTCGGGCTTTGATTTCGATATGGAAATTCGTCTCGGCGCAGGCGCATTCGTATGCGGCGAGGAAACAGCTCTTATGACATCTATCGAGGGCAACCGCGGCGAGCCTCGTCCGAGACCTCCGTTCCCGGCAGTCAAGGGCTTGTTTGAGAAACCAACAGTTCTCAACAACGTTGAGACTTATGCAAATATCGCTCAGATCATACTCAAGGGCAGCAAGTGGTACGCTTCTATGGGTACAGAAACATCTAAGGGTACTAAGGTGTTCGCTCTCGGCGGTAAGATCAACAACGTTGGTCTTGTTGAGGTTCCCATGGGTACAACTCTGCGCACAATCGTTGAGGAGATCGGCGGCGGCGTTCCGAACGGCAAGAAGTTCAAGGCTGCTCAGACGGGCGGTCCTTCCGGCGGATGCATTCCTTCCGAATATATTGATACGCCGATCGACTACGACAGCCTTATTGCTATCGGCTCTATGATGGGCTCAGGCGGAATGATTATCCTCGACGAGGATACATGTATGGTAGATATTGCTAAGTTCTACCTTGAGTTTACCGTTGACGAGAGCTGCGGTAAATGTACACCGTGCCGTATCGGTACAAGAAAGCTTCTCCAGTATCTTGAGAAGATCACAGACGGCAAGGGCGAACCGAGTGATCTGGACGATATCGACGATCTTGCAACTCATATGCAGAAGTCGTCGCTCTGCGCACTTGGTCAGACAGCTCCGAACCCGATCCTTTCTACAATGAAATTCTTTAAGGACGAGTATATCGCTCATATTGAAGACAAGACCTGTCCGGCAGGCGTCTGCAAGTCCCTCATCAGATACGAGATCATTCCCGAAAAGTGCAAAGGCTGTACGCTTTGCGCACGCAATTGTCCGGTTAAGGCTATTACCGGTACTGTCAGAAATCCGCATATTATTGATCCCGATAAGTGCATCAAGTGCGGAGTCTGCATGAGCAATTGTAAATTCGGCGCGATCATTACGAAATAAGGAGGGAATAGCATGGAAACTATGGAAACTGTACATCTTAAGATAAACAATATTCCTGTGGAAGTGCCGAAGGGCTATACAATTCTGCAGGCTGCAAGAAAAGCAAATATAGAGATACCGACGCTGTGCTATCTCAAGGATCTCAACTGCATCGGCGCATGCAGTGTCTGTATGGTAGAGGCAAAGATGAACGGCAGACCTATGAGAGGTCTTCTCGCTGCATGCGTATATCCGGCTGAGGAGGGTCTTGAGGTATTCACCAACACTCCGGCGGTAAGAAAGTCAAGAAAGCTCACATTGGAGCTTCTCCTTGCAAACCACAACAAAAAGTGCCTTTCGTGTGAAAAAAGCACAAACTGCGAGCTTCAGCGTCTGGCAAGAGAATACGGCTGTGATGAAGAGCACTTTAAGTCAGAGCCTACAAGATACGAGATCGACGAGCTTTCGCCGTATATCGTTCGTGACAACAACAAGTGTATCCAGTGCATGCGCTGCGTAGCTGCATGTAAGAACGTTCAGACCGTTTCTGTTATCGGCGCTATTCAGAGAGGCTTCAACGCTCATGTCGGCAGTGCGTTTGATAAGAGCCTTGCAGATTCTCCCTGCGTTGGCTGCGGTCAGTGCGTAGTTAGCTGCCCTGTTGGCGCACTCAAGGAAAAGAGCCACGAGGACAAGGTTTGGGAAGCTATCGCAGACCCGACAAAGAAGGTTATCTTCTATACAGCTCCTTCGATCAAGGCTACTCTCGGCGAGAGCTTCGATCTCCCGATCGGAACAAACGTAGAGGGCAAGATGGCAGCTGCTATCAGACGTCTCGGCGAAAATGTAACAGTCTTCAACATGGACTTCACAGCAGACCTTACTATCATTGAAGAAGCAAACGAGCTTGTTCAGAGAATCACAACAGGCGGTACGCTCCCGATGTTCACATCATGCTGCCCCGGTTGGGTCAAGTTCGTAGAGCATTATTATCCTGAGTTTACACCGAACCTTTCTACATGTAAGTCGCCTCAGGCTATGTTCGGTGCTGTTCTGAAGGGCTACTACGCTCAGAAGAATAATATTGACCCGAAGGATATCTTTGTTGTCAGCGTAATTCCCTGTACTGCAAAGAAGTTTGAGGTTACTCGTGAGCAGCTCCGTTCCGAGCCGGATTACGACGATGTAGACGTAGCTCTGACAACAAGAGAGCTTGCAAGAATGATCAAGCGCGCAGGTATCAAGCTTCCCGAGCTTGAAGATGAGGATTATGACGCACCGTTTAACAAGGCAACAGGCGGCGGCGCTATCTTTGGTGCAACAGGCGGCGTTCTCGAAGCAGCTCTGCGTACAGCAGCTCATACTCTTGACGGTGACTTCAAGAAGGTTGACTTCGAAGAGGTAAGAGGTCCCGAGCCGATCAGAACTGTTACTTATGAGGTAGCAGGCATTAAGATCACGGTTGCAGTTGCTTCCGGTCTTGGAAACGCCAGAAAGATTCTCGAAATGATCAAGTCAGGCGAGCTTGACTGCCAGATGGTAGAGATCATGGCTTGTCCCGGCGGCTGCATCAATGGCGGCGGTCAGCCGATCCAGAGCGACAGCGTTCTCAATACGGTTGACTACAAGGCTCTTCGTTCTAAGGCTCTTTATGACTACGATAAGAATGCAGAATTCAGAAGCAGCCACGAAAGCCCCGTTATCAAGATGGTATATGATGATTTCTTCGGCGAAGCAGGCTCGGAGAAGTCGCATAAGTATCTCCATACTCACTATGTTGAGAGAGGACATTACTACAAGTAATTTAAAAATAACAGAGGTGCGGCGAGGGAAAAATCTTTCGCTGCACCCAATATAAGCATGTCTGACGCAAAAGGTCATTACCTGATGTGAAAGAGCAAAGAGAAAATTATTATTTTTTTTTATCTGCGCTCATTTCGGGCGCAGATTTTTTTAAGGAGTGTTTTTATGGAAACAAGAGTGGCAATAATAGGTATTATCGTTGAAAATACAGATTCTGTAGATCAGCTTAACGATCTGCTTCACGAGTACGGTGAATATATTATAGGAAGAATGGGACTTCCCTACGCAAAAAAGAATGTTAACGTCATCAGCGTTTGTCTTGACGCTCCGCTTGACATTATCAACCGCCTTTCCGGAAAGCTCGGCATGATCGAAGGAATCAGTGCAAAGGCTGTTTTCTCGAAAATATAATATGAAAGATCTTATAGATAAGCTTTTCCGTGAAAAGCAGCTTTCACGCGATGAATATATTTCATTGATTAAAGATCATTCCGAAAGTGACGCGGAATATCTCTTTTCACTTGCGGTAAAACGCAGAATGGAATACTACGGCAAGGACGTATACGTTCGCGGACTTATAGAATTTACAAATTATTGTAAAAACGACTGCTATTACTGCGGAATCCGCAGAAGCAACCGCAGCGTCGAGCGCTACAGACTTACAAAAGACGATATTATGAGCTGCTGTGAGCAGGGGTATGAGCTGGGATTTCGTACATTTGTACTTCAAGGCGGCGAAGACCCTTATTACACCGATTACAAAATATGCGATCTCGTGTCTTCTATTAAGAATAAATACCCAGACTGCGCTGTAACGCTGTCTATCGGCGAAAAGGAGCATGAGAGCTATAAGGCTTATTTTGACGCAGGTGCAGACCGTTATCTTTTGCGCCACGAAACGGCTGACAGCGGTCATTATGCTCGTCTGCACCCGTCGGAAATGTTTTTTGATCACAGAATTAAGTGCCTTTACGACCTTAAGGAGATCGGATATCAGGTCGGCTGCGGATTTATGGTCGGTTCGCCGTATCAGACAGCGGAAAATTTAGCCGATGATCTGCTGTTTATTAAAGAATTGCAGCCGCAGATGGTGGGAATAGGTCCTTTCATATCGCAGCATGATACACCGTTTGCTCAGATGAACAGCGGTACAATGGAACAGACCTTGTTTATGCTCGGGCTAATTCGCCTGACGCTGCCGCCCGTTTTGCTTCCTTCAACGACTGCACTGGGCACGATACACCCTCTCGGAAGAGAAAAAGGAATTCTTGCCGGTGCAAATGTTGTGATGCCGAATCTGTCGCCCGTTTCTGTCAGAAAAAAGTACCTCCTATACGATAATAAGATATGTACGGGCGACGAGGCGGCTGAATGCAAAAACTGTCTGCAAATGCGTATGCGGTCTATAGGGTACGATGTAGTTGTTTCGCGCGGAGACAGTAAACAGACATGATTTAGCAAAATATTAATACAGCCGAAGGCTTTTGTCCAGCATTTTTATTAAGAAGATTGATTAGTTTGGGGCAAGCGCCCGGAGTAGTTCGATTCTACAATTAGTAACGGTAAATTAATGACAGAGAGTTAGCTAAAGAATAACACAGCCGAAAGCTTTTTTGTCAAACTTTTTTTCAAAAAAAGTTGGCCGCCGGAGGCAAATAATAAAACCGATAATATTGAAAATAACAGGAGAGAGTGAAAAATGGGTTACAAATACGATCCGAAATCATCTGTTGCAGATGAATTTATTAACGACGAGGAGATACGCGCCTGTCTTGATTATGCAGAAAAAAACAAGAGCAACGTCGAGCTTATTGACGAGATCCTCGAAAAAGCAAGAAAGGGAAAGGGTCTTACGCATAAGGAGGCTATCGTTCTTCTTGACTGCGATATTGAAGAGAAAAATCAGGAGATCTACGCGCTTGCAGAGCAGATCAAAAAGGACTACTACGGCAACAGAATCGTAATGTTCGCGCCGCTGTATCTCTCTAACTACTGTGTTAACGGCTGTTTGTATTGCCCGTATCACGCAAAGAATAAGCATATCCGCCGCGTTAAGCTTACTCAGGAGCAGATCAGACAGGAGGTTATCGCCCTCCAGGATATGGGTCACAAAAGACTTGCGCTCGAAGCAGGCGAAGATCCCGTTAATAATCCGATCGAGTATATTCTTGAAAGCATTAAGACGATCTACAGCATTAAGCACAAGAACGGCGCAATTCGCAGAGTTAACGTTAATATCGCAGCTACAACTCACGAGAATTACAAAAAGCTCAAGGACGCTGGCATCGGTACTTATATTCTCTTCCAGGAAACGTACAATAAAGAAAGCTACGAACGCCTTCACCCGACAGGTCCTAAGCACAACTATAACTACCATACGGAAGCTATGGACAGAGCTATGGAGGCAGGTATCGACGACGTAGGCTGCGGCGTGCTTTTCGGTCTGGAGCTTTACAGATATGAGTTTGTCGGAATTCTTATGCACGCAGAGCACCTTGAAGCAAAATTCGGCGTTGGCCCTCACACGATCAGCGTTCCGCGAGTAAGAAGAGCAGACGATATCGACCCCGATGTATTTGACAACGGTATCTCCGACGACACCTTTGCAAAGATCGTTGCTTGTATCAGAATCGCAGTACCGTACACGGGAATGATCGTTTCTACCCGTGAGAGCCAGAAGAGCCGAGAGAGAGTTCTTCATCTCGGTGTTTCTCAGATCAGCGGCGGTTCTAAGACGAGCGTAGGCGGATACGCAGAGCCGGAA
>CACYDO010000312.1 GCA_902773165.1 uncultured Ruminococcus sp.
GTAAAGCGGTGCTTCAAAGAATACAGGAATGGAGCGACAAAAATACTCCCCAAAAAATTCATATGTTTCCTTAAGTTGTGGATAGTGGCTTATTATGCTCAAACCGTCCTCTGCGGCGGTTTGAGCGGCTTTTTTAAAGGAGGAATAATAATGCCGATCAATATTCCGGGGAGTTTGCCGGCTGCAAAAATACTGGAGAGCGAAAACGTCTTCGTTATGACTGACGAACGCGCTAAAACTCAGGATATACGTCCGCTCAAAATAATAATCCTCAACCTTATGCCGACAAAAATCGTGACCGAAACTCAGCTGCTGCGTCTGCTTGGCAATAGTCCTCTCCAGGTTGATGTGGAGCTTCTTCAGATGGCGTCGCACGTCTCCAAAAACACGCCGCAGGATCACCTTTCGGCTTTTTACAAGGTTTTTGACGAGGTTAAGGACAATCATTACGACGGAATGATAATTACAGGTGCGCCTGTGGAGCTTCTCAGCTTTGAAGAAGTGGACTATTGGGAAGAGCTTTGTGAGATAATGCGCTGGAGCAAGCGAAATGTTTACTCTACCCTGCATATCTGCTGGGGCGCTCAGGCTGGGCTTTATTACCATTACAATATTCCAAAATATATCTTTGACGAAAAGCTTTCAGGCGTTTTTTCACACAGGGTTTTAAATGACCGTCACCCCCTCATGCGCGGCGTGGACGATGTTTTTTATCTTCCCCATTCGCGAAACACAGGCGTAAAAACGGCAGATGTGCGCAAGCATGAAAGCCTGGAGATACTCTCTCTCTCAGATGAAGCAGGCGTTTCCATCGTTGCAAAAAAGAACGGCAGACAATTTTTTATTCTGGGTCACCCCGAATACGACCGCGACACTCTTGCAAAAGAATTTTTCAGAGATGTTGAAAAAGGAATTGAGCCGAATATACCAAACAACTATTTTCCTGAAAACAACACCGACAAAACTCCCGTTATGCGCTGGAAAGCACACGCTAATCTGCTCTTCATAAACTGGCTTAACTACTACGTTTATCAGAATACGCCGTATGATATTTCAGCGATACGCGAATAATTATCTCTCATTTATCAAAAAATCAAAAAAATAATGGGTACAGCTTGATCACCGGCTGTACCCATTATCTATTATTGTAGATTCTACTTGCCTATGCTCAGATTAGGGTCTATAAATCCTACTGTGTGACGCAGGATCGCAAGACTGTCCTCTGTTGTAATGCTGCCATCGCCGTTGACGTCTGCAACAGATTGCTGGGATTCATCGAGTGAAATAATTCCGACGGTGCTTCTGAGAGTCATCAATGCGTCGTCAGCGGTTACAACGCCGTCAAAGTTTACGTCACCCGTCGTTCCTCCGAATATCTGGAAGCTTTTTATAACGATACCGGTATATTCACCGATACCTGTTATCGTAACGTTGGCCTTGCCTATTTTTACGTTGTTGCTGTATTCCACGCTGAAATCCGAGCCTTTCTTCAAAAGAACGCCGTTATATGTGATGATAACACTTGGTTCTCTCGGCTCACCTGTAAATGCAGTCGTTTCATATTCGAGCTGGATCGTGCAGTTTTTAAGATCGCTTGTTTTAAGCTGATCCACGTAATTATCCTGGAAGCTTTCTCCGCATATCTTACAGGTATGGAGCGTATAACCCCTTGCAGTATATGTCGGAGCAACTACGGTTTCTGTATAATCGTGGTCGCACTCGATTCGGAACGGAACGGACACGGAATCGGTATAATTTCCTATACCGGTAATAGTTGCTGTTGCGATTCCGGGGCTGATATTTGAAGTAAACGTCACCTTATAGTCCTTACGGTTTGTAAGAATAACGCCGTTGCAGATAACGATCGGGGAAGGCGTAACCTCTTTTCCGGTACATTTCTGCGTTGCGATAGACCTGACGGTCATATCTGCGTCGGTCAAAGGCTTCGGAAGGATCTCAAAGTGATATCTTCTTACTCCCTTGAATTTTCCGATACCGGTCATAACGATAGTAGCTGTTCCGACCTCTGTATTATTGGCGTAGTCAAACGTAAAGTCAACGTTTTCGATCAGCGCGTTTCCGCGAAGGCTTATAACAGGTCTTGGCTCATACGCCGCTGCTGTAGGATCGTACATGATCGGATCAAGATCCTCTACCTCTTTTGAAGCGATTGATATTCTTCCGTCATCAGTATCAGAATCCTCGTCTGTTGTAACCATTTCGGCTTCAACATCGGTATCGACCGTTGCGCCTGTTTCGGCGATCTCAAAGGCAATCTTTCCTGTTCCTACATAATTTCCAAGTCCTGTGATTATCGCGTAAGCCGTACCCATTTCTATATTGTCGAAATACGTTACAAGAAAATCGACGTTCTGCGTCAGCTGTTTGTCCTTGTATTTCAATACTATACCGGGCTTTATCTGCTCGCCTGTGTAAGCGAAGGTATCGCCCTTCATGAATACAGTGCAGTCGAGAATACTCGTACCGGGGATCTTGTCAACGAAGGTGTCCTTGTAGCTTTCCTTGCAGACCTTGCAGGTATGCAGAGTGTAACCCTCCTCGTTTGCCGTAGGAGGAACGACCTTATCCTCATACTGGTGGGGAACCATCGGGATAGGCAGCTCAACTGTTTCGCCGCAGATATTGCAGGTACATGTCTTCAGACCTTCCATTGAGCAAGTTGCAGGGCGCTTGACCACGGGCTCTGTCGTATCTGCATGAGAGCAAACGATCTCAAAATTCTGAGAAATTGTTCCGGTATAATTTCCTTTTCCCTTAATGGTGATGGTTGCCGTACCTGTTTTTTTGTTATTGGCATAGGTGCAGGTGAAATCGGTTCCGCCTGCGAGAAGGATTCCCGAGCAGGTTATAGTAGGAGTCGGGGTCTGAGCTTCGTTATTGCTCTGGATCGGCTCAATCGGAGTAACGACAACGTCCTCATCTGTCAAAGGTTTAGCCTTGATATCGAACGAAATCGTTCTGCTTTCCGTAAAGTAGCGGTCGCCTGTTATAGTCATTGAACCTTTGCCGAGACCGGTATTATTTTTGTAATCGATGTTATAATCAACACCTTCGATCAAAGCTGTATTGTTATAAGTAATGACCGGTTTAGGCTCATAATACTGAACGAGCGGAGAGTAATACTGCGTTTCTACCTTTTCAACGTCGGTAAGCTTGACCGAAGCGCATACGGACAAATTACACTGGTCGTATTTGCTGCCCGACTGCACGGTGATAGTTGTTCTGCCCAATGATGCGGCAGTAACCTTACCCTTGCTGTCTACCGTAGCAACGGTAGGATCAGAAGATGTCCAGATAGCGTCTGCATATTTTACATTTTCGCCGTCCTGATTTCTGATCGAAACGTTGAGGTTTGTGCTTCCCTGGTACTGATTATTCATATTGATCGAAGCGGTGGGCAGAGTTCCGTCATCGGAAGATTTTACGTTAGTGATGATAACCTGAGAAGTTGTAAACACCTTTATATCTTTGCTGCTTGTTTTACCCGAAGCAGTTTTAAGCTTAATGGTAGCAGAACCGTTGCTAATGCCTCTGACATTACCGGAATCGTCAACGGAAGCGACCTCAGGCTTTGTAGATTCCCAGCTTACGACTCTGTCCGAATGCTGATAGGGATAATTGCCGTCTATACGCAGATCAGCGTTTAGTCTTATAAGGCTGCCGACGTTTATCGATTTGTATGTAGGCATATTGCCGCCGTCATCATCAAGATATCTTATAGAGTCGCACGCTTTTAGCACCTGCACGTAAAAAGACAAGCTTATAGATTTATTTCCCTTTGCGTAAGCCTTTATGAGAGCCGTACCCTCAGAGCTGCCGTGGATTGTTATGTCATTGCCTTCTGAATCAGGCAAAGTTATGTAATCGTTGTCGTTGTTGGAAATTTCCCATTCTACCGTATCATCGGGATCAGAGCCATTAACTGCTGCAAGCAGCGCTTTAAGCTTGATATCCTGATTAGTATAAACACTGAGAGTTGTTCCCTCTGCGACCTGAACATCTCCGTAATCCGACTCAATAACAACGCCAAGACCATCTGTAGCAATACGCGGCTCAACGGTCACATTGACGGTAGCGGATTTTTTTGAAACAGAAGCAGTTGCCGTTACAGTGACCTTACCTTCGGAAACGCCTGTGAGAATTGCAGTCTGCTTGTTTTTCTGACTGCCGTTATTATTTGAAACGATTTTCGCAACAGATTCGTCGGACACCTTCCAGACGATCTCGTCATCTGCGTTTTCAGATGACATCGTTGCAGTAAGCTCTATTGCGACGCCAACTCTCGTTTTTGCAGGAGAAGGAGTAATAACGACCGAATCGGTAGTATTGATAACTTTAATTCTCTGCTCGGCGTATACATCTGGATTTTCGCCGTAGAGCGTAATAGTAGCGTCGCCCGTACCTACCGCGGTTACCGTACCATCTGAGGAAACGGTAGCGACGGAGCGGTTGCTTGACACCCAGCGAAGTGCGTCTGTAGCCTCCTTATATCCTGCGCCGGTATACGTCGGAGTGATCTCAGATTTTATCTTATACTTCTCCCCGACCGCCATTGCGGACGGTGCATCGGTAAAGGCGATCTTCATCGCAGGGTTTTCTTTGATAATATTTACGTGAATATATTTAGGAACTGTTTTTACTCGTGATGTTTTAGTTTCACCGGACGTGCCGTTTACGTAAAGCTTTTTATCTCCGTAGCCGCTCAGTCTTGCCGAGCTGCCTGTCATTGCAAATTTTCCGACAATAGTTACCTCGCCTGCACCTGACGCGGTAAAAATGCCATCGGTGCTGACAGAAGCGTTTTCTGTGGGAACTATATACGTTCCTGATTCACCGCTGTAATTTCCGTCGCTTACAGCCCATGTCACAGTATCGTTTGAATTAGACGGGATCACGCTTGCATTAAGCGTATATGAATGATTTTCAACGGCTGTTATGGTAGTTGAATTTGTCGGGCAGAAATCGTTAAGCGGAAGCGGCTCTTCGCTGCCGTTCCAATATACGAGCATATCGGTAGCGGGAGTATAAACGCTGCAGCGCAGGACCTTGCTCACAGTACCCTTTCTGTTTGAAAAAGTAATACTCACAGTACCGGCGCTTAGTGGTTTATTATCCTTTGTTGTAGCATATATATTTAATTTGACGCTTGATGTAACGCCGCTTTCCGTTACATTTTCCACACGAATGCAGCTGTTCGGCTCA
Source organism: uncultured Ruminococcus sp. (assembly GCA_902773165.1). Lineage (GTDB taxonomy): Bacteria > Bacillota > Clostridia > Oscillospirales > Acutalibacteraceae > RUG592. The sequence goes on from CACYDO010000312.1 coordinate 5,224, forward strand.
CTTACCTTATACGCGATGGAATCATCGCCTGAAATAGCTTTTCCGCTGCTGTCGGCAAGCGTAACGGTAACTGTATTCATAGTTTTTCCGTCAGCAATATCTGTATTATCAAGATATATATTCGGAGTATCGGAGATATCCATATCGCGCGTATTATTATAAACGGTTATCTGCGAAGCTGCCGCAGCCGCAGAAGCAACTGTATCTATTTGCCCGGCATATGCGCCGATTGTTCCTGCCGAGCACGAAAACATTAACGCAGCGGCTGAAAAAACAGCGATAACCTTACGACTATATATTTTCAGTCTGTTATTATTCCGTTTTATCATTTTATCATTCCCCTTTTGTATAGCGTATACAAATATATATTAATTATTTATCACATCTGCACAAAATCCCTTCCTGCTTTTCATGCAGAGAAAAAAACAACAGCTATATGCACAAACGCAAATTTTATTATGAAATAATTTTATCACTAATCTTCAATTTTGTCAATGGCGGCATGTCCGGGCGAGCGCCCGGAGGCAATTCCGATTTTACTTTACGATGACGGTCAGTTAGTCTCCGCGTTTCGGGCGGCCCACTAATATTTTACACTAACTGTCGCCGGGCGAGCGCCAGGAGGCAATTCCGGTTTTACTTTACGATGACGGTCAGTTAGTCTCCGCGTTTCGGGCGGCGTGTCGCCGCTGACGGTTCCGATTTTACTTTACCGTGACTATCACTTAGTCTCCGCGTTTTGATATTTAAAGAAAAAGACGCGGAGACCAACTTCAGTTTACA
>CACYDO010000313.1 GCA_902773165.1 uncultured Ruminococcus sp.
GAGTTTTGATTTCTTATCTGCAATCGTTTATTAATTGCTTTGATAAATAGAAATTTGAACTAAACGCATTACGCATTCCGAATTACGTATTGCGAATTAAATTAAGAAATGAGGACGAATATTTATGTCCGACTTAAATATAACGATCAGACCGATGACTGCCGAGGACTATGATGAGATATACGCAATGTGGCAGATAACCACAAAAAGAGCGCTCTCCGACGCAGACAGCAGAGAGAATATCGAATTCTATCTCGAAAGAAATCCAGGTATGTCGCAGGTGGCTCTTGTGAACGGCAAAATTGTCGGAACGGTGCTTTGCGGTCATGACGGCAGACGCGGATTTATTCACCATATGGCGGTGCTGCCCGAATACAGACGTCATCAGATCGGTATGAAAATGGCTAAAACGGCGCTTGGCGCGCTTAGCAGCGCAGGTATACGCAAGACGCATATCTTCTGCTACACCAACAACGAGCTTGGTCAGAGCTTCTGGAAAGCGATGGGCTGGGAAAAACGCGATGACGTTTACGTTTTTTCCTGCAAAACTTAAGTCTTTTGAAGAAGAGCTTTGATCGCATGATTTATTATTTTGTAGATCACTATTAACAGCTAACAGCTCAAAACAGCCGAAAGTTTTTTCCCAACTTCTTTTCAAAAAAAGTTGGACGCCGGAGGCAAGATCAGGCTTGTTCTGATCTTGTAGTGATATTACTTGTAAGCGAAAAATAATAATAGGCAGCGGAGATCAAGCAGAAGTTACAGCAAAGCCGACCGGAACTGCCTGTCGGTGCGTACCGACATATTATATCTCGGAGTTGTATTTTATGAAAACTAATGTCTTGCCCTCTCAGAAGAGGAAGAAGGAACGTTACGCGCTGAAAGCGTTTTTGTGGGGCGCGGTCATGGCGGCGCTGTTTATTGTTCCTTCGATGATAATTGACAAGGGAATGTATCTCTATTACGGCGACTACAACACGCAGGTGATCCCGTTCTATCAGATCATGGTTGACGCCGTTCACAGCGGACAAACCGGCTGGAGCTGGTACACAGACCTCGGTTCTTCCTTTGTCGGCAGCTATACATTCTATAATTTAGGCAGCCCGTTCTTCTGGATCTTGCTGCTGTTCCCCACAAACGCCGTTCCGTATTTGCTCGGGCCGCTCACGATTTTGAAATTCGGTCTTTCTTCTCTTACGGCTTACGGCTACATTAAACGCTATACGAAAAATAAAAATAACGCCGTCGCCGCGGCAATGCTGTACGCGTTTTCCGGCGCGGCGATATACAATATGGTTTTCCATTTCATAGACGCAATGGTCATCTTTCCGCTGCTGCTTATCGCGCTCGATAAGTATGTTTACGAGGACAAGCGCGGTCTGTTTGCATTTATGGTCTTTACCTGCGCGATAACGAATTATTATTTCTTTGCGGCGGAAGCAGTTTTCTGCCTTATCTACTGGATCGTCAGAATGGCTTCCGGCTCTTACAGAATGGATTCGCGCCGCTCGTTTTACCTTGTTCTCGAAGCGATCCTCGGAACGGGGCTTTCAGTATTCGTCCTGCTTCCTACTGTTTACCACATTGTGGGGAGCAACCGTGTTTCATCGGGCGAGCTCAGCGGAATGTCGCTTCTCGCTTATGAATCGGGTTACGCATATATCACAACGCTGATATCGCTGTTCATGCCGCCCGAGCTTGCGGAAACAGACGTTTACGTAAGGGATTACGCTCACACATGGACGTCGATAACGGCGTATTTGCCGCTGTTCGGTATGTCGGGCGTGTTCGCGGTCGTTTTCAATAAGCACAAAAATAAGTGGCTCAGGGTTTTCTACGGTGTTTCACTTCTGTTCATGCTCGTTCCGGTGCTGAACAGTACGTTTCAGATGTTTACCGACGCTAAATATATGCGCTGGTTCTTTATGCTTCTGTTCGTAATGGCTCTCGGCTCGGTGATGGCGCTTGAAGACCCGTCTACAAAATGGAAAAAAGCGATAACGGCTAATTTGCTGATAACAATGCTTATAATCCTCTGCATTGGATTTATCCCCGGAAAGAGTATGAATTCCTTTGGCAGAGAGGTATCAACATTCGGACTTTCCGGCGCTGCAAATATCTTCTGGATATTGGCGGCTGCCGCGCTTATAAATATCGGTCTGAGCGCGCTGTTTATCGCTCTTTACAAAAAGAACAGAGAAGCCTTCCGCCGCTTTGGTGCGCTGATAGTTTCCGCAGCGATAATCATCACGGCGCTGCCTACCGTTATTATCAATAAGGCTTACGGCGAAGACGGCGTTAACCCTGTTAAGCTTGGATTCCTCAACGCTCCCGAGGATATGGGGATAGACGATATACAAAACTGCCGTTCTGAGATAGTTACAAATTTCACGTATTCTCTTGATATGTACGACGGCGACACGGTTGGAACGGTCGATTACGCCTATTTTGAAAAGAAAAATTCCGATTATCAGGATCTTCTTGTAATGCAGGACCCCGAGGGACTTTATCTTGAAGACGATAACGCAACGCTTTTCTGGAGAATTCCCGGCTTCGGCAGCTTCCACAGCCTTATAAACAGCTCGATCACCGATTTCTATTCGGGCATGGGATTCGAGCGCGAAACGCTCTCAAATCTGCCGATCGGTATGTACGGCTACCGTTCGTTTACATCGACGAAATATCTGTTCAATCACAGTGACAGCGTTCTGTCTGTTAACGATGAAAACGGCGATCCCGTTGTTCCCGGATATAAATACCTGAAATCGTGGAACGGCTTTGATATCTATGAAAACGAGTACGCAGTGCCTATCGGTTCGGCTTACGATAAATTCATGCTGTCAAGCGAGCTGGAGGATATCCCCGGTCAGTATCGTCACCTCGTTCTGCTAGACACTGTCTTAGTCGATTCTTTCGAAGATATGTGGAATTACGTGGAGCTTGGAATGCGGCAGGTTCATGCAAGCGATTTCGACTTCACACGCGAGGAGTATTTCAAAAACTGCGAGGAGCGAAAGGCTCTCGGCGTTTACGATTTTACTCGTGATAAAAAAGGCTTTGAAGCAAAGATCAAGCTTGAGCCCGGCGGAATGAACAAAGATAATCCCACGCGCTGCGTTCTCTTTACAGTTCCTTACGACAAGGGCTGGAGCGCCTATGTTGACGGCGAAAAAGCAAAGATAGAGGTCGCAGACTTTGGCTTTATGGCTGTAAACGTTCCTGCCGGAAAGGAAGTTACGATACGCTTTAATTATCATACGCCCGGTACTATGTACGGTTTTTTCGTTTCGGGCATTTGTCTTGTAATGCTGCTGATCTACCTTGCAGTTGTGAAGCTTGGTCAGAATAACGCGCAGCTTGCAGAGGGCACCCCGGACGGCAGCAGCGATACAGATAATAATGAAGATAAAAAAGAAACAACAGACGGAAGCGCCGATACCGGCAGCCCGGACGGCGAAAAGGAAAAAACGCCCGAGGGTACACCCGAGGAAAATGCGCTTCCCGGAGAGGACTTTGAGGATATGTCAGTATTTGATATTGTAAAGCAAACAGAAGAGGAGCATATGATGCACGTCTACAACCGTGTTCCCGTCGTTCTTGAAAGAGGCTCGGGCGCGGTAGGCTACGACATCGACGATAAGAAGTACATCGACTTTACGTCGGGTATCGGCGTTAATGCGCTCGGTTATGCCGACGGAAGATGGATAGACGCCGTTGAGAAGCAGCTTCGCAGCGTTCAGCATACGTCTAATCTTTACTACAACACCACGCAGATACAGCTTGCAGAGGCTCTATGCCTGAAAACAGGATTCAGCAAGGTGTTCTTTGCAAACTCGGGTGCAGAGGCTAACGAGTGCGCAATAAAGATCGCTAGAAAATACGGCTCAGACAAGCTCGGAGAAAAGCACACCCACATCATCACTCTTGAAAATTCGTTCCACGGCAGAACGATAACGACGCTCTCCGCAACGGGTCAGGACGTTTTCCACAAGTATTTCACGCCGTTTACAGATGGCTTCTCCTTCGCAAAAGCAAACGATATGGACAGCATAAAGTCCTGCACAACAGAGGATACCTGCGCCGTTATGATCGAGCTTATCCAGGGCGAAGGCGGAGTAAATCCGCTTGACCAGAAGTTCGTAACGGAGCTTGCGGCATACTGCAAGGAGAACGATCTCCTGCTTATCGTAGACGAGATTCAGACAGGCGTAGGCAGAACAGGTAAATTCTACTGCTACGAAAACTACGGCATACAGCCCGACGTTATCACAACGGCAAAAGCGCTCGGCGGCGGACTCCCGCTTTCGGCTTGTATGTGCAATGAAAAGCTCAAAGACGTTCTCACAGCCGGCACAAACGGAACGACCTTTGGCGGCAACCCGATCGCCTGCGCAGGCGCAATGACGATACTTGATATTGTCGGTGATGAAGAATTCCTCGCAGAGGTTCGCGCAAAGGGTGAATATATGCGCGAAAAGATCAAGGCTATGAAGGGCGTAAAAGAGGTTCGCGGACTCGGTCTGATGATCGGAATAGTTCTCGAAAAGGACAACGCCGGCGATGTCCTCTCAAAGTGCGCAGAGAACGGACTTTTTGTTCTGACGGCAAAGGGACTTATCCGTCTGCTGCCGCCGCTCAATATCGAATATGAGGATATCGACGAGGGACTTGAGATCCTGGAAAAAGCAATTTTAGCATAAAGGAAATACAGCAAAAGTTTTTTGTCAGACTTAAAAAAAGATTGCATGGCATGGGACAGCGCCCCGTAAAAGTGCGTATAAGTGGAGAGAAGCAGATAACATATAACTCTCGTCACTAAAAGACAGGCACCAGGCGAAGCCAATGTGCCGAACGGAAAAACACAATAGAAAGGATAAATAACAATGAAGCATTTACTTAAGCTGCTTGACTGGTCGGGCGAGGACATCATGAATGTCCTCAACCTTGCAGACCAGCTGAAATATGAGCAGAAGCACGGCATTTCCAAAAAATATCTTGACGGCAAGAGCCTGGGCATGATCTTTGAAAAGGCGAGCACAAGAACAAGGGTAAGCTTTGAGGTAGGCATGTTCCAGCTCGGCGGCACAGCGCTTTTCCTCTCTTCCGATAAAACGCAGATCGGCAGAGGCGAGCCTATCCAGGACACAGCGCGCGTTCTTTCACGCTATCTTGACGGTATCATGATAAGGACGTTCGAGCAGAAGGAGGTAGAGGACTTAGCCGAAAACGGTTCTATTCCGATCATCAACGGACTTACCGATTTCTGCCACCCCTGCCAGGTACTTGCTGATCTTATGACGATCAGGGAGTACAAGGGTAAGCTTGACGGCTTGAAGATGTGCTTTATCGGCGACGGCAACAATATGATGAATTCGCTGATCGTAGGCGCGCTGAAAACAGGTATGTCTATTTCTGTTGCATGCCCCGAGGGCTACGAGCCTGACGAGAAGGTTCTTGATTTCGCGAAGGAATACGGCAGCAAGTTTGAAATGCTTCGCAGCCCGGAGGAAGCAGCTAAAAACGCCGATGTAGTTATCACGGACGTATGGGCTTCAATGGGACAGGAGCAGGAGGCAAAGCAGAGAGCCGCAGCATTCGAGGGCTATCAGATCAACGCAAAGGTAATGAGTGCGGCAGCCGAGGACGCAATGGTTCTGCACTGTCTGCCGGCGCACAGGGAAGAGGAGATCTCCGCGGAGGTTTTTGAAGCACACGCAGACGAGATCTTCGAGGAAGCAGAAAACAGACTTCACGCGCAGAAGGCAGTTATGGTTTATCTGATGAAGTAATACAGGTGAATTACTATGATTATCGACAATGTTTATGACGCACTCAAAGCTATTCCCACCGCAGACGCACTGGCGCTGGGAGGATCGCGTGCCGGCAAAAGAAATGATGAGAAGTCGGATTATGATCTTTATGTCTATTCCGATGAGATCATACCTGTTGATATTCGCAAAAATGCTCTTGAGTCGTTTTGCAGCCGCGCCGAGTTTGGAAAC
>CACYDO010000314.1 GCA_902773165.1 uncultured Ruminococcus sp.
TATTTTCGTACAAAATTACCTGTCGGAAATGGGATTCCGTTTTACAGTGCACTTGCAGCACTTTGGTGTGTTCAGCCTTATTCGGAAACGTCTAAAACCAACGCGTGGCAACGTTCATTTGGGACATTTACGGGGGCGCTTTTCGGGCTTGGATTCATTATCGTTCTTCGTGCTATAGGGTTGCGTGAACAAATCATAGTATACCTTTTGGCATCGATCGTTATCATACCTGTTATATACTTAACAGTCGTGTTGAACAAAAGGAATGCCGCGTTCTTTTCGTGTGTGGTGTTTTTAAGCATAGCGCTTACACATTCCTTTGATGAAGATCCATATATATTTGTGTTCAATCGTGTTTTGGACACCTTGCTGGGCATAGGCGTCGGGCTTGCGGTGAACAGTTTTCATTTGCCATATAAATGCGATAAAGAAACTCTTTATGTGAGCGGTATGGATTCTGTGTTATTCCCGGCTGTTGGATCATCGGTACAACATAATTTGGTAGAACTAAACAGATTAATAGAGAGTGGGGTAAGATTTACTATTTCGACGATTCATTCACCTGCTGAAGTCGCCGCTAAGATGAAAGGCGTTCGATTGAATTATCCGTTGATTGTTATGGACGGTGCTGCTATGTATGATATGAACAAAAAAGAATATATTGAAACAGAGTATTTAAAGCCTGATCTCAGCGAGATTGCTGAAGAAATCATACGAGCGAACGGAATGCATTGTTTTGTAAATGTGATGTATGATACAACGCTTCTGATCTTTTACGGGGAAATAGACGATGGGCCGGAAAAATTGTTTTTTGAAAAGCACAGGCATTCAATGTTTCGAAACTATGTTAAGGATTCTTTCAGACATCGTGATTCAACGGAGCATATTCTTTATTTGATGGTTTTGGATACAGCTGAAAAAACGGAGAATCTTTCGGCTGCCCTAAACAAACGGCTTGCCGATAATGTCCGTGTGACGATTGTTGATTCTGAATACACAGGATACCGTTACCTGAAGGTTTTTTCTCGTTCGGCATCCAAGCATGAGATGATAAACAAGCTTAGGGAACATACGGGTATTAAGCATATCGTGACTTTTGGAAGTATTGAAGGAGAATACGACGTATATATCGGTGACGGAGGGGGAAATTCAACCATTAAAAAGATAAAGAAATTGTATCGCGGTGGTTTCGGCAGACTGTGACATCGTGTTTTTCTCAAATAATCATTGACAAAAATAAGAAAACAATGTTATATAATAGGTCATAAAAGCAAAGGCGCTTTTCCGTTTTCGGAGAAGCGCCTTTTGCGTTATGCGCAAGCAGGCATCATCCGCCCAAAGAATAACAGAAAGAGAGGACGAGTGCGATGAAAAGAATAATGATGACTACTCCGTTAGTCGAAATGGACGGAGATGAAATGACAAGGGTTATATGGAAGAAGATTGGCTCATTTTTATGATTAGTCCGATTGTATAAAGAAAGGGAGGCTTGCCTATGAACTATGAAAACTTGATGACACATTCGGAAGAAATCAACGAACTGCTTGCCAGATACGGGGTAAAATTCGGGATTTATAAGAATAACGAGTTTAAGGAGCAGTTGTTTCCATTTGACATGATTCCGCGTGTGATATACAGAAAGGAATTCGAAATACTAGAAAAAGGATTGGCGCAAAGGGTTATGGCGCTTAACCTTTTTATCAAAGATATATATTCAGATAAAAAAATCATAAAGGATGGTGTGGTACCGGAGGAATTTGTATATGCCGGAAGCGGATTCCTTGCGGAGTGTGACGGCGTGTTGCCGCCTAAAAATTTATATTGCCATATTTCGGGAATCGACTTGGTTCAAGGCAAAAACGGCGAATGGTATGTATTGGAGGATAACCTTCGTATTCCCTCCGGAGCATCTTATCCTATGATTGCAAGAGACCTTTGCAGAAAGTGTAATCCGAAGATCTATGCGGAAAACCAGATAGCGGATAACAGGAATTATGCAAAGCTGCTTCGCAGGACTATGGATTATGTAAATACCGGAGGACATACCGTGATTTTAAGTCCGGGGCGGTATAATGCTGCA
>CACYDO010000315.1 GCA_902773165.1 uncultured Ruminococcus sp.
GAGATAAATGTCTGCAATTCGCTCAAGCTGCTCCGGATAGAGCGCGCCAAAGCTGTCAACGATATAGAATACGTCAACAGGAGTTTTTCCGAGAATTTCAAGCGCTGCGCTCAGCTCGCTTTCGCGCGCATTTGAAACAGCCATAATATTGCAGCTTGCCTGATATCCCTTTTTGCAGGCGTCTTCGATCATATCGACAGCCTCGGGGATAGTGTGGATATATGTAGCGACTCTGATAAGGTCGATCGGGCTTTCAGATTTTGGCGCGATATCGTTCTTGTAGTCGCAGCGTCCGACGTCTGCCATAACTGCGATCTTCAGGTTGGTATCGTTTTCACCTACGATCTCTCTGATATCTTCATCTTTGCAAAATTTCCATTTGCCGAATTTTGCAGGGTCGAAAAGTTCTTTGTCAGCCTTGTAGCCGAATTCCATGTAATCAACGCCGGCTCTTACGTTGGCTTTGTAGAGAGCTTTTACGAAATCGTCCGTAAAATAAAAATCGTTTACAAGTCCGCCGTCGCGAACAGTTGCGTCTACTACCTTGATATCAGAACGGTAGTTAAGCAGTTTTGATACTTCTTTCATCTTTTTCATTCTCCCGGTTAATTAATTTTTGGTAAACCCAAATTCTTACAAATTATTACTTAGGCGGAGTCCACGGTAAAATTTAAAAAATTTAATCTCATGTTTCTCCGTTCGGCACGGGCGCTTGCCCGGCTTAAGCTATAAATACAAAATGCATACAGCCATACGGCGCGGAGATCAGTTATCCTTTATAACTATACTTGATCGGAACAGCCCGGCGGTGCATACCGCCCGGATTAAGCTATAAATACAAAATGCATACAGCCATACGGCGCGGAGATCAGCTATCCTTTATAACTATACTTGATCGGAACTGCCCGGCGGTGCATACCGCCCGGCTATTTTCATCATAATAGCGCATTCCATACGCTTTCTGAAAAGCTTGCAGCCGTACTCGTAAACTCCCGTTACAGAGCCGGTTGCATGGTAGGAATTCGCCGCGCAGCCGCCGCTGCAATAAAGCTTAGCCCAGCAATCCTGGCATTCCTTTCGTGCGTAGGCGTTGCAGAGCTTAAATTCTGTCTGTGCGTCTTTATTTGTTACGCCGTCCCAGATGTTTCCAAGACTGTACTTCTCGTCGCCGACAAACTGATGACATGGGAAAAGCTCTCCCCACGGAGTTACAGCCATATATTCTGTTCCCGAACCGCAGCCGGAAATACGTTTGTAGATGCACGGGCCTCCCTCTAAGTCTATCATATAATGATAGAAGGTAAAGCCTCTGCCTTCAGATTTGCGTTTGAGCATTTCTTTTGCAAGAATTTCATACTGTTCGTAAACGATCGGCAGATCATCTTCCGTCAGAGCGTAAGGGTCGTCGGGCTTACAGACTACAGGTTCCATAGAAAGCTCCGTAAATCCCAGATCAGCCATGTGGAATACGTCTTTAGTAAAATCGGCGTTATTGTGAGTAAATGTACCGCGCATATAATAGCCGCGGTCGCCGCGTTTTTCAATAAAATGCTGGAATTTAGGCACGATAATATCGTAGCTGCCTTTTCCGTTTACTGTTTTGCGAAGATTATCGTGAATTTCTTTTCTTCCGTCAAGGCTGAGAACAACGTTGTGCATTTCCTTGTTGGCGAAATCAATAACATCATCGTCAAGCAGAACGCCGTTTGTAGTCAGTGTGAAACGGAAATTCTTGTTGTGCTTCTTTTCAAGCTCACGACCGTAGCGCACAATGTCTTTAACAACTTCCCAGTTCATAAGCGGTTCGCCGCCAAAAAAGTCAACTTCGAGATTCCTTCTCGTTCCCGAATTTTCAACAAGGAAATCAAGCGCTCTTTTGCCGACTTCAAGCGACATCAGCGCGCGTTCGCCGTGGTATTTGCCCTGACTTGCAAAGCAATATTCACAGTTCAGATTGCAGGTGTGAGCAACGTGCAGACACAGCGCCTTTATCACAGTGCTTCTGTTCTTCAGGTCAAATGCTCTTCCTGCGTAAATGTCCTCTGTAAAAAGCTTGCCCTCGTCTTTAAGGGATTCTATATCTTCGAAAAGCTCGTCTATTTCGTCCGGTGTAACGTCTTCTCTATCGCTGTATTTTTCAAGCAGCTTTTCTTTAATAGTTTCCTTAGGAGTGTTTTCGTACATCTCTATTGCGTCGTATGCGACTTCGTCTACAACGTGAACGCTGCCGCTGAATACGTCGAGAACTATGTTATAGCCGTTAAGCTTATAGCAGTGTATCATGGTAATGCATTCCTTAAAATATTATTGCGCTTTAACGCTTTTATGTGACAAACTGAATGTGGAGAAAAAATGCCGTAACGGCGAAGCACAAAACAGGCGCACCGATACGGCAGTTCTTTCATAAAGTGAAAAAATTACCTCTGCGATTACTTACCGCTTACGCACTTTTCGCACTGCTGGTTAGCAACGCCGCAGGAAGTCTTGCACGCTGACTGGCAGGAAGTCTGGCACTCGCCGCAGCCGCCGTTCTTAAGGCTCTTCTTAAGATCGCGTGTGTCGATCGTCTTGATTCTTTTCATGGGGAAACCCTCCTTTATA
>CACYDO010000316.1 GCA_902773165.1 uncultured Ruminococcus sp.
CAAAACCTTTTGTGGGGGCTTTCCGGTCGCCCCCACGCCCCTTCGGAAACATCTCTCAAAGAGTAATTATCTATGTCGTCTACTATATGTAGGCGTGCCGGGCGCGCCGACCCGCGCGGCGATAAAGACGGCGAAATAAAAAAACGGAAACGCGTACTGTCAGCGGCGACACGCCGCATGCAGTTCCGCTATGGCTTTTAAATCGTCATAATATATTGCCGCGTTTGTTAATTTCGTAAAATTTTCTACGATAATTTAGTGTAGGCGTGCCGGGCGCGCCGACCCACGCGGCGATAAAGACGGCGAAATAAAAAACGGAAACGCGTACTGCCTCCGGGCGCCTGCCCGGCTATTTTAGTTCGGCTATGGTTACGCCGGATTCGCCTTCGCCGTAAACGCCAAGGCGGTATGATTTTACATATTTGCACGTTTTCAGATACTTGTGAACCTCTGTCCTGAGAACGCCCGTACCCTTGCCGTGGATTATCGTGACTTGGTTGATGTTGCTGAGAACGGCGGAATCGAGCGAGAGCTCCAGCTGCATGATCGCCTCCTGAGCAGTCATGCCGCGAAGATCAATCTCCGTGATCGCTTTTACGTCGTAATTGCTTCTGTTTACGGAGCGCCTGCCCGATTTAATGTAGCCGGACGGACTTTTTTTCTTCTGTTCTGTCAGACGGATGTTTGAAAGATCAACTCTCATCTGCATGATACCTGCCTGAACGAGAACCTTGCCCGATTTGTCGGGAAGCTCCAGTACGGTCGCTTTTTTGTCTATGTCGAAAATCAGAATATCATCTCCGACCTTAAGCTTTCTTGGGAGAATATAGCCGTCGTTCGTTCTTTGCGCGATCGGATCGGCAGTTTTTTCAAGCTCCTTTATTTTTCCGCGAAGAGCAGCTTTGTCGGCGTTTTCGCTTTCAGCCTTTTTGCGTGCGGCTTCGATCTCTTCAAGAAGCTCCATAGCCTGCGCGCGCGTTTTCGTCATGATATCCTGAGCCTGCATTCGCGCGGCTTCAATTTCACTCTGAGCCTGTTTGCGGACGGCGGCAAGCTCTTCCTCGGCTCTGCGCTGCGCCTTTACAGCCTTGCGGCGTGCGTTTTCGGCTTCACGCTCCTTGTTTTGCAGCTCTTTTCGCTGAATGTCAAGCGCGGAAACGACGTTTTCAAATTCTCTGCTTTCGGTTGAAACAAGCTCCTGCGCTCTTTCAACGAGAGCTTTGTCCATTCCGAGCCGAAGCGAAATGGCAAAAGCGTTTGAGCGCCCGGGAACACCGATGAGCAGCTTATAAGTAGGACGAAGTGTGGCGACGTCAAATTCACAGCTGCCGTTTTCTACTCCGTCTGTTCGCAGCGCATACGATTTCAGCTCTGCGTAGTGCGTTGTGCAGGCGATAGAAGCGCCCTTGCTTCTGAAATCCTCAAGAATAGCCGTTGCGAGAGCTGCACCCTCTACAGGGTCTGTTCCTGCACCAAGCTCATCTAGAAGAACAAGGCTTTTTCCTGTGCAGCGGCTGAGAATATCTATGGTGTTCGTGATATGTGCGGAGAATGTCGAGAGTGACTGCTCTATGCTTTGCTCATCTCCGATGTCAGCAAAAACGTTGTCAAAAACACTCAGGCGGCTGTTGTCGCTTGCCGGTATCATAAATCCGCAAGAAGCCATCAGCGTGAGCAGACCGATCAGCTTCAGCGATACGGTCTTGCCGCCTGTGTTGGGGCCGGTTATGATGAGAGTATCGAAGTCCTTGCCGAGAGTAACGTCAGATGATACGACCTTATCTGGGTCTATCAGTGGGTGACGCGCTTTTTTCAGGTCGATTATCCCCTCGTTGTTCATGATCGGCATTGAAGCCTTCATTTTATATGCGAGATCGGCTTTGGCAAAGATGACGTCAAGCTCGACGGCAGCGCGGCAGCTGTTTATGATAAGCCCCGAATGTTCGGCAACCTCTGCGCTTAAATGCCAGAGAATACGCGCGATCTCGTCCTGCTCTTTAGATTCGAGCACCTTTATCTCGTTGTTTGCTTCGACAACAGCCATAGGCTCAACGAAGATAGTCTGACCGCTTCCGCTTGTATCGTGAACAAGACCCGGAACGTTTCCGCGGCATTCCGCCTTAACGGGAACAACAAAGCGGCCGTTTCGCATTGTGACGATGCTTTCCTGGAGATATTTCTGCACAACGCTGCTGCGTATCATTTTATCGAGAATATCACGCGCCTTAGACGAGGTGAGCCTGATTTTTCTTCTTATCGCGGCAAGCTCGGGAGAGGCGTTGTCGGCGATCTCCTCCTCGGAAATAATGGAGGACGTGATCTTGTCTTCAAGAAATTTTGAAGGAACGAGCGCGTCAAAGCGCATGTCGAGAACCGTTTTTGTTCCGGCAGAGCGCTTGCGCCAGTCCTTTAATGTACGGATTACGTGGAGAACTCTTGCAACCTCGAGAAGCTCCGCGGCAGACAGCGACGCGCCTGTTTTGCTTCTTTTGAGTGATTCGGAAATATCGGCAAGCCCCCCGAACGACGGCGCGCCGAATCTTCCAGAAAGGGAGTGAGCGTCAAATGTTTCACCAAGCCGCTTGTTGACCGTATCGAGGTGCTTAGACGGCTTCAGGTCAAGCATTATCTCACGGGCTTCATCGCAGCTTGTAAGCTCTGCTGCGCGAGCCAGAATTTTATCAAGCTCCAGCGCACGGAAATGGCGGAGCATTTTATTTTCATTTTCCATAATTTATCTATTCACTTTCAGACCGATCGCAGCGACCGGTAAAATTCAAGCGTTGTAAAGCTTCTGTCGAGCTGTTTTACAACATATTCCTCGGCGGCTTTTTCCAAAACGGGCAGCGATTTTTCGGAGAGAGAGAAGGAGAACAGCTTTTGAAATTCGGCATAAACGCAGTGGCGCATAGCGGCAGTAACGCCTCTGCCTGTTACTATTCTGCGCTTTTTGGAGATTCCTGCGCAGTCGCCGCAAAGCAATGAGCCGTCATCGGGATAAAATCCCATACCGTCGTGTTCGTAGCACGCGCATTCACGGCAGCAGACGAGCGACGGCATAAATCCCGTAAGCGCCATCAACCGCAGCTCAAAGGCTGCCTTTATCTGCGGCGCAGGCTTGGAGCCTGTGCACAGCAGGTAGATAGAGTTGAGCGCAAGCCGAAGCTGCTCGGAAGAAGGCTCGCCCTCCTGAACGACAGCTCCGGCAAGCTCGCAGAAATACTGCGCCAAAGCGAGCTTTTCGATATCATCGCGAAGCGCGATAAAAACCTCTTTGGCGTGAGCCTCGTCAACTACGTAGCGATCCTTGCTTTTATAGAACACAAACTGCGAGTACGTCAGCAGCGACGAGGCTGTGCTTTTGGAGTTTTTGATATTTTTTGCACCGTTAGCGTAGGCTGTAACGAGTCCGTTATCCGCGGTCAGAACGGTTATTATCTTGTCGGATTCCTTTATGCTCTGTTCCCGGATCACCAGCCCGTCCGTCACTATCTTCATGTTCCTTCTCCCTGTTGTGCTTAGCTGCGGAATATTTAAGATAATCCGCGATGCTCCCTGTTACCGTAAAATTTGCCCATGCGTCCTTTTCGTTCATAATGCTTCCTCCGTTTCCGATAGTTTTGAAGATAATAGTATTGCAGATAGTTCTTCCACTATTATTATACGTCAGAGTCGGAGAAAATATTTGTAAGAATCAGAGTATAAGTATTATTATGCGTTATTATATCAATCAAAATTTGCCGGGTCATAGCCGAGCGAACGGAGTATGTCCTGACGATCGCGCCAGCCCTCCTTGACCTTTACCCAAAGACGGAGATTGATCTTGCAGCCGAAAAATCTCTCCATATCCTCGCGTGCATACGTGCCTATTTTTTTGAGCATATTACCGCCCTTGCCGATAAGAATACCCTTATGACCGTCACGTTCGCAGTAGATCGTAGCGTCAACGTCGGTAATATCGGCGTCCTCGCGCTGCTTGAATCTTTCTATAACGACGGCAGCACCGTGGGGGATTTCCTTGTCTGTAAGACGGAGAATTTTTTCTCTGACGATCTCGCCTGCAATAACGCGGTCGGGCTGATCTGTAAGCGCGTCGTCGTCGAAGAAATGCATACCCTCGTCGGCGTGCTTTTCGAGCGCAGCAACGAGGTCGTTTATACCGCTGCCTGTCTGAGCGGAAACGGGCACGATATCGTCAAAATCGTACTCCTCGGAGTAAGCGGCAAGCTTTTCCATAAGCACCGATTTATCGGGCAGGCGGTCTATTTTATTAAGTGCGAGCACGGCAGGGATATTCTGAGCCTTAAAGCGTTCTGTGAGCTGCTTTTCGGTATCTCCTGGCAGACGGTCGCACTCGGCAACGAGCAGACACGCGTCAACACCGCCGACAGATTCTTTTACGGAGCGCACCATATATTCGCCAAGGCTGTTATGCGGCTTATGAAGCCCCGGAGTGTCGATGAACACGAGCTGTATATCACCGTTTGTATAAACGCCGACTATTCTGTTTCTGGTTGTCTGCGGCTTTGAAGAAACGATCGAGATCTTTCTGCCGAGAATCCTGTTTAGAATAGAAGATTTCCCGACATTCGGTCTGCCTACGATCGCAATAAATGCTGTTTTCTGAACGGACATATTACTACCTCTCTACTACTTTTCTGTGATATCTTTTTTTTACATTTCTCTCTACCTATTAATAATACAAGTTTTCCACCATTTTGTCAACGTCCCGGCGGCAAGCGGGCGGCGTGTCGCCGCTGACAGTTCCGATTATACTTTGCCATTACGGTTAATTAGTCTCCGCGCCGGGGACTGCCCGATTAACGACTATCGTAAACTATGCCGGGGTACAGGATACGCAGCGCATGGGGTAGGTCGGGCTGTGAAGCGAGGTGCTGTTTGTTTCCGGTCATTCAATTGCCGAAGAAAGTAATAATATATTAGTTATTAGTGCATATAGGGCGACAGTGCGCTGCGGTTTATCAGAAATATTGCTAAGGCATACGCACATTCCCGAAGCATCGGCACACCCCGGAATAATGGGAAATTTCTTTGCAATGTAATGGAAAAGCAGTTGATTTTTAGTAATCATTTTGGTAAAATAAAGGTATATCTTTTTATACTAATGCTGCGAGGAAAATGGTATGAGAATGTATGATATTATTGCAAAGAAAAGAGATGGGCTGGAGCTTAATCACAGCGAGATGGAATTTTTTATCAAGGGCTGCACAAGTGGGGATATACCCGATTATCAGACTGCGGCGCTGCTTATGGCGATATACCTTAACGGAATGAGCGACGCAGAGCTTCTTGATATGACCCTTGCTATGAGAGACAGCGGACGAATTGCCGATTTTTCCGGAATAGAGGGACACACCGTAGATAAGCATTCTACCGGCGGTGTAGGCGACAAGACAACGATGATCGTTGTTCCAATGGCGGCTGCGCTCGGCTGTAAGATCGTTAAAATGAGCGGCAGAGGGCTTGGACATACGGGCGGAACGGTAGATAAGCTTGAATCTGTTCCCGGTTTCCGCACCGCGCTTACTCACGAGGAGATCGTCCGCAGCGTAAACGAGATAGGCGCGTGCATGATCGGTCACAGCGACGATCTTGCGCCTGCTGATAAAAAGCTTTATTATCTGCGCGACGTTACGGCAACGGTGAGCTCACTTCCGCTCATCGCGTCAAGCATAATGAGCAAAAAGCTTGCGTGCGGCAGCGACTGCATTCTGCTTGATGTAAAATTCGGCAGCGGCGCGCTGATGTCGGATATGAGCGAAGCTGTGTCGCTTGCAAGCGAGATGGTAAAGATCGGAAAATCAGCGGGAAAACGAACGGCAGCAGTCCTCACGAACATGGACGTTCCGCTCGGATATGCCGTTGGAAACAGCCTGGAGGTAGAAGAAGCCGTGCGTATTCTTCGCGGTGAACAGAAGGGCGATCTTTACGAAATTTCTATCGAGCTGACGGCGCATATGGCGCACCTTGCAAGCGGTCTGCCTATGACGGAGTGCAGAAGGCTTTCTGTTGAAGTGATCGACAACGGAACTGCGTTTGAAAAGCTAAAGGAAATAATCGCGGCACAGGGCGGAGATACGACTGTGATCGACGATACGTCACTGCTGCCGAAAGCGAGGTTCAGCTGCGACATAAAAGCCGAAGCAACGGGCTATATCGCTCACATGAACACGCAGAAAATAGGCGAGATAAGCATGATACTCGGCGCAGGAAGGGCAGTTAAGGAGGACGTGATCGACCACGCCGCAGGAATATTGCTGAGAAAGAAAACAGGCGATGCGGTTACGCAGGGAGATGTCATCGCCACGCTGTATACCAATGACTCGGAAAAAATCCTTGAATCGGTCATGGCATACGAATCGGTTGTGACATATTCCGAAGTACCGCCGGAAGTACCACCGCTTATTTACGATGTAATAAAGTAAGCTAGTGCGGAGAACTGGGTATATTTTTTTGTACGCAGCTCTTATACGATTATTTAATTGATACATTAATAAGAAATACCTCACACAATACACAATAATATAAACTAAAAAACGCCGAGACCAACTGACCGTAATGGTAAAGTAAGATCGGAACTGTCAGCGGCGACACGCCGCCGGCGAAGTTAGTG
>CACYDO010000317.1 GCA_902773165.1 uncultured Ruminococcus sp.
ATCTCCTTATCGGAATTTGTCAATGTCCCGTCAACATCGAGTGCAATTATCTCATAATCCATGAAAAAACCTCCATTAAACCATTTCGCCGTATACCTTTTTAAAGCATTCGATAACGTAATCGACCTGTTCTTCGGTCATCAGAGAATAAGACGGAAGCGTTACCTCTCCCTTGAACATTTCGTATGCATTGGGATAATCGGCGATATCAAAGCCAAGCTGCTTATACGCTGTATGCATCGGCAGCGGCTTATAATGAACGTTTGTGGAAACTCCAAGCTCAAGCATTCTGTCCATAAACTCGTTGCGGAACTCTTCGCTCTTTTCCCTGAAGTTTACCATATAAAGATGGCAGCTTGAACCTGCGGGGGAGAAATGATCGAGAACAGCTACTCCCGGAATATCCCTCAGCGCTTCGTCATAGCGCTTAAAGATACTGCGGCGGCGGCTCATGATCTGATCGGCTCTGTCAAGCTGAGCAAGACCGACTGACGCAAGAATATCTGTCATATTATGCTTGTAGCCGAGGAATTGGATATCATATTCCCAGAATGGCTTTTCGCTGTCGGGCTTGAAGCCTCTGTCCTGACCGTGGCAGGCAAGCAGAGAAAGCTGCTTTTTCATAGCCGCGCTGTCTTGCCCGGGAATACTTCTCCACGTAAGCGCGCCGCCTTCGGCAGTTGTAAAATTCTTGACCGCGTGGAACGAGAAGCTAGTAAAATCTCCCAGCTCGCCGGAGCGCTTTCCGTCTGCCCTCTGAGCAAGGAGCGAATGAGCGCCGTCCGCCGTTACGGCAATTCTGCCGATAGAAGCCTGAATATCGTTATTCGGCTTAAACATAGATTTTTTAGATTCTACGATCTCATGGATCTTGTCGTAATCGCAGAGAACGCCTCCGAGATCAACGGGAACTACCGCCTTTGTCCGCGGAGTTATCGCTTTTTCCAAAGCGTCGTATGAAATATGGTAGGAATCCTTCTCGATATCCACCAGAACAAGCTTTGCCCCGACATGATCCACAACGCTGGCAGAAGCAGAGTAAGTGTAGGCAGGCGCGATCACCTCGTCGCCCTCGCCTATTCCCAGCAGACGAAGCGCCATTTCATGGCACGCCGTAGCGGAATTCATGCAGACCGAATGTAATGTATGGCATATTGAAGCGATCCTCTGAGAAAGCTCCTCTGTTTTGGGACCGGTAGTTATCCAAGAGCTTTTCATGGTATCTGTAACTGCGTCGATCTCTGCCTGTCCTATGTCGGGTGGTGAAAACGGAATCTTCATCATATGATCCACTTCCTTTACTTAGAATTCAGCATTTCCTCGGCATGCCGCAAAGAAAGCTCCGAGGGACTGCTGCCGTCAATTATCCTTGACAGCTCGTATTTTCTCTCCTCAAAATCGAGGCGTTTTACACTCGTAAATGTTCTTCCGGACGAAACATTCTTGCTGATAAACAGATGAATGTCCGCCAGAGCTGCTATCTGAGCCTGGTGCGTTATGCAGATAACCTGGTGCGTTTTTGAAAGCTGCTGGAGCTTTCTGCCTACCTTCGAAGCGGCAGAACCGCTGATACCTGTATCGACCTCGTCGAAGATGAGCGTATCTATCTCGTCCTTCTCGGCGATTATCGTTTTTACCGCAAGCATCATACGCGAAAGCTCGCCTCCCGAGGCTATCTTCGAGATCGGGCGCGGCTCTTCACCGGGATTTGCGGAAATGAGCAGCTCTATCGTATCGCAGCCGTTTTCCGTAAAAGCGCCGACTGTAATATCCGGCGTCATAACAACGTTCGGCATATCGAGGTAGTGCATTTCCTCCATAACAGCGCGTGAAAAATCCTCGGCGGCCTTAGCCCTTGCCTTTGAAAGCGCTTCGGACGATTTTTTCAGTACCTGCTCAGCCTTGCGGAAATCCTCCTCCAGCTTTTCCTTGTTTATGTCATACGCGATAAGCTCTTCAAGCTCATGGCGCGCGTTTTCGCAGAATTCAAGTATTTCCTCTATCGTAGAGCCGTATTTGCGCGAAAGAGTTCTTATTAAATCGTAGCGCTCCTCGACCTGCTCGATCTCCTCGGGATCAAAATCAAGATCGTCGTAAATATTGCGCAGCTCGTAATGACAGTCGTTTATCTCCTCATAAGCAGACTGTATACGCTCGGAAACGCCTTCAAGATCCGGGTGAAGCTCAGAAAGCTCCGAAAGCTCGTCTGCAACAGACGAAAGCTGTGAAAGCAGCCCCTCCGCCTCGCTGCCCGTAAGAGCTTCGTAGGAACGCGCAAGACCGCTGCGGATACGTTCGCCGTTGTTGAGGACCTTCCGCCTGGCTTCAATCTGTTCAAGCTCGCCCGGTTCAAGCTCCGCGTCGTCGATCTCCTCTATCTGATATTTTAAAAGATCAATTTTTCTTTCTCTGTCACGGATATCATCCGTCATAGAGCCCAGCTTCTTTTTAAGATCGGCGTACACGAGATACTTTTGCTTATAATCCGATATCAGCTCCGGGTAATCGCCTACTGCGTCGATATACCCGATATGACTGTCGGCAGTCATGAAATCATAGCCCTCGTGCTGACCGTAAATATTGATAAGATGAAAGCTGACCTCTCTGAGCGTAGAAAGCGGCGCGGGGCGTCCGTTTATCTTACACGTATTTTTCCCGGCAGCAGTCATTGTCCGCTGCAAAATATAGTCGCCGTCCTCCGATTCGTAGCCAAGCTCTGAGAGCGTTTTCTCAGCCGCTTCGGAAACATCGGAAAAGGTCGCGCTCACGAAAGCCTGCTTCGCTCCTGTGCGGATAAGATCGCGCGACATGCGCTGACCCATGATAGCGTTTATAGAGTCTATAATTATAGATTTACCTGCTCCCGTTTCACCGGTGAGGATATTGAACGCTTCGTCCAGGTCTATTATCGCCTTTTCGATGACCGCGACATTTTCTATATATATGTTAGTCAGCATTTTTTCACCTTACTTCAGATACCATGCAGATCATCTCCTGCACAGTGGTGCGTATATATGATCCTGCAAAATAGCTTTCGCGGATAACGCGTCCGCCATTGTCAGCGTCCATTAATTTACCTTCATTCTTTTAAAGCTTGCCGCAGCCGAGGCAGCAGCCTCCTGAGTCCGCGCGGCTAGAAAAATAGTATCGTCGCCGGCGATCGAGCCGACTATACCGTCGCAGTGAGCCGCGTCGATCGCAGCACAGAGCGCCTGTGCCATTCCTGCTTCTGTTTTTATTATAACAAGATTTTCTGCAAAGTCAATATCCGCAGCAGATGTTATAAGCAAAGAACGCATTCTTTTTGCCGCGTCGGAATCATTTCCGTTAGGCGCTGCGTAGCAGTATCTGCCCGATTTAGACATCGTTTTAACGAGCTGAAGCTCCTTTATATCCCGCGAAACGGTGGCCTGAGTTACCTTATATCCGCTTTTTTGCAGCTCTTCGATCAGTTCGTCCTGTGTACTCAGTTCTTTCAATCGGATCAGTCGGATCAATTCCTGCTGCCTGCCTCGTTTCATCTCAGCCCATCCTTTCGTTTAGCTTATCATTTAATATTCTGTAAAAATTCTTATTACCGAGCTTGATGAATTTAGCGCTGATATCAGCCTTCCGCACGGTTATGCTGTCGTTATTTCCGATCTGCTCATTTTGGCGTCCGTCGATAGACGCGCACAGATCGCCGCGGCTCTCTGCGCCCTTCGTTATCGTGACCTCGGAGTCGTCCGAAAAAAGCACGGAGCGCGAGAAAAGCGAATGAGGACAGATCGGCGTAAGCAAAATGCATTTCATATGCGGCTCTATCACAGGACCGCCTGCCGAAAGCGAATATGCAGTTGAGCCTGTCGGCGTTGCAATGATAACGCCGTCCGCCCGATAAGACGTGATAAATTCGCCGTTGAGCCGAACGTCAAGGTCGATCATACGTGAGACAGCGCCGTTTGTTACGGTCATATCGTTGAGCGCATACGCCTTATGAATGCTGCCGTTTTTATTCAGCTCTATCTCCAGCATCATGCGCTCGTCTACGGTGTAGCTGCCGTCCAGAAGCCTTCTTAATTCGTGCATTTCGGACGGTTCAAGACCTGCAACGAAGCCGACTCTGCCGCAGTTGACTCCCAACACCGGTTTGCCCAGAACAGCAGCGTCCTTCGCGGTATGGATTATCGTTCCGTCGCCGCCGAGAGAAACCGCGAGATCAGCCTGTTCGACAGCACAGAAATCATTCTCTACATATTCGACGCGATCTCCGGCGACAGTATAACGAAAGCGCTGCGGAACGGTAAATGTGCAGCCGCAGCCGGACAAATAACGGATTATACCGCAGGCGTATTCTTCCGCAAGCCTTTTTCCCGAATACGGGATTATCGCGATCTTCATGGCTGTTTCCTTCCGCCGTCAAGCTTTTCGTGCGAAAGCGCAGTGATTTCTTCGGGCGATTTAATATCGGCGACAACAGGCTCGTCGCTTTTTTTGAGATAAAGAAGATATTCAATATTGCCCTCCGGACCCTTTACAGGGGAAAAATCCAGCCCCAAAACGGAAAAGCCCTCGGAGACGGCAAACGATACTATCTCCTTGATAACAGCGCAGTGTATCTTCGGGTCGCGCACAACGCCGTTTTTTCCGACATTCTCGCGTCCTGCTTCAAACTGCGGCTTGATAAGGCACACAGCTGTTCCGTTATCCTTTAAGAAACGGCGCGCAACCGGTAATATCAGCTTTAACGAAATAAACGAAACGTCAACGCTGAAAAAATCGACAGGTTCGGTGATCTGCTCCTCTGTAACGTAGCGGAAATTTGTGCGCTCTAAATTGACCACACGTTCGTCCTGGCGCAGCTTCCATGCAAGCTGACCGTAGCCAACGTCAACGGAAAACACCTTTTTAGCGCCGTTTTGCAGCATACAGTCGGTGAATCCGCCGTGTGAAGCGCCGATATCCATCGTTACAGCACCGCACAGGTCAATATTAAAAACATCGACCGCCTTTTCAAGCTTCAAGCCGCCGCGGCTTACGTATTTAAGCGTATTGCCGCGAACCTCTATCGGAGTATCCTCGGGGTAAGATGTCCCGGCTTTATCTGCTTTTTGGTTGTTTGCATAAACTATCCCCGACATTATGATCGCTTTAGCCTTCTCGCGGCTTTCAGCAAGACCTCTTTCAAACAAAAGAACGTCAAGTCTTTTTCGTACAGGCAAAAAATCACCTCGTTATCAAGGCTGATAAAAACGATCATCGTTTTCGCAGCCGAAAATCAATTCCATAAAATTTTATTTACCATTCCCGTGCAGTCAAGCCCGAGATCTTCAAGAGCCTCGGAAACGGTTGACTGCGGAACAAATTTATCTTTAATGCCCGTAAATTCATACGAACCGTTAAATCCATAATCACGAAGACGCATATAAAATGTTTCTCCGATGCCGCCCTGTTCCATGCCCTCTTCGAAAAAATACACCTTATCAAACTTAGAAGCAGCTTCAACAGCGTCTTCGGGTATCGGGCGAATCTTGTCAAGCTTTATGATCGTAATGTCAGTACCCTTTTCGTGGAGTATTTCCTTAGCCTGAGCGGCGTAGGCGAACAATCTGCCATACGTCACCAACGCGGCGGCTTTTCCGCTGCCATAGACAGTACATGCGCCGCCGGGAGTATAATCCTCCGGGCGGTACGGCTCTGCGCCGCGCGGATACCGCACTGCCGCAACGCCTTTTTCCTCGTAGACAGCTTTATTCAGATCTGACCTCAGCTCGTCAAAGTAACACGGCGAATAAACAGCTGCCCCGGGTATCGAATTAAGCATAGCTGCGTCGAAAACGCCCTGATGAGTTTCGCCGTCCTCTCCGACAATGCCGGCTCTGTCAACGGCAAGAACGATATGCAGCTTCTGCGCCGCAGCATCGTGAACGATCTGATCGTAGCTGCGCTGCAAAAATGAGGAATACACGGCAAAGACCGGTATTATCCCCTGTGCAGCCATGCCCGAAGCAAACGTTACGGCATGCTCTTCGGCAATACCTACATCGAAAAATCTGTCTTTATATTTCTTTGAAAACTGGCTCAGCCCGGTTCCCGATTTCATCGCCGCCGTAATAACGCAGATATTACTGTCATTCCCGGCAAGTCTGCACATAGTTTTCCCGAAAACATAGGAATAGCCCTTTTTCGAGGAGAGCGGCTCTCCGGTGTGAATGTCGAACTGACCTACTCCGTGGTACGATTTCGGGTCATTTTCAGCGTAGCTGTACCCCTTGCCCTTCGTCGTAATGACATGGATAAGGACGCCCTGCGTTACATTTTTAGAAGCGTTAAACGCGTGGATAAGCTTATGAATATCGTGTCCGTCAACAGGACCGTAATAAACGAAGCCGAGATCCTCAAATATCGTATTGCGGTAAACCGAGGTACGCAGCTTTGACTTCGATTTAAGCAAAAGCTTTCTTATCGGATTGCCGATGACCGGCGTATGAAGAAGGATCTTCTCGACGATCTTTTTCGTCTTGATATAGCCCGGGCGTATTCTGATCTGCGTCAGATATTTTGCCATCGAGCCGACGTTGCGCGAAATAGACATCTTATTGTCGTTGAGAATTATTGTAAAATTCTTCGGACTTCTGCCTGCGTTATTCAGCCCCTCGTAAGCAAGACCGCCTGTGAGCGCACCGTCTCCGATTACGGCGATCGTGCGCGAATTATCGCCCAGGAGCGATTTTGCTCTTGCAATGCCGTAAGCCGCGGAGATCGACGTGCTGCTGTGACCCACGTTAAAGGCGTCATATTTGCTCTCCGAGCGTTTCGGAAAGCCCGACAGACCGTCCTTCTTGCGTATCGTAGACATTTTATCGCGTCTGCCCGTAAGAATTTTATGTGTATAAGCCTGATGACCCACGTCCCAGACTAAAGAATCCTTCGGTAGATCATAAACGTAGTGCAGTGCAACTGTCAGCTCTACCGTTCCGAGATTAGGCGAAAGATGACCGCCGTTTTTAGAGACGGTCTTTATAAGCATATCTCTGATCTCTCCGCACAAAACAGACAGCTCATCGACTGAAAGCTTTTTCAGATCTGCGGGAGAATCAATATTATTCAAGTATTTATAGGAAGATTTTTTCAAAGCATTCTCCCTCCGGGCATTGATATAATGATATAATGCTCAGCATGATTGGATTATTTCAAGCGATGTGACAGCGACAAAGCAAGCTCTCTGAGAAACTCTGTATCACCGTCAACGCCGTCCAGAACGTCAACAGCCTCCTTCGTCAGAGATTCCGCAAGCTTCTTCGCCTGTGCCAATCCTGTTTTTGTCACGTAATTTACCTTTTCGTTTTCTGCGTCGCTGCCAACAGGCTTTCCCAAGGTAGCCGTATCCGATTCGATATCGAGAATATCGTCAACGATCTGAAAAGCAAGCCCCACCTTTTCTGCGTACTGCCGTGCAGCACAGACGGTCTTTTCGTCAGCCTGAGCAAGTACCGCGCCCATAACGCAGGACGCTCTCAGGAGCGCGCCCGTTTTCTTTGAATACATCTCGGAAATGACGTCTAAAGAAGGATCCTTGCCCTCTGTTTCAAGGTCTATCACCTGACCTCCTACCATTCCCAAAGCGCCGCATTCACGCGCAAGCACTCCGGCAGCCTTCGCGCCGTATACGCCCGTTTTTTCAAGCGCAGACGAAGAAAGCATGACCTCAAACGCAAGCGACTGCAGCGCGTCGCCTGCAAGCAGGGCAATGTCCTCGCCGAAAACAATGTGGTTAGACTTTTTCCCGCGGCGAAGATCGTCGTCGTCCATGCACGGAAGATCGTCGTGTATCAAAGAATACGTGTGTATCATTTCGATCGCGCACGCATACGGGAGTGCAGCTTCTGTATCGCCGATGCAAAGCTCGTTCCAAGCGAGCGTCAGCGTAGGGCGAATGCGCTTTCCTCCGGAAAGCAAGCTGTACTTCATCGCTCTTACAACGCTGCCTTCGGTGCAGTTTTCGTCGGGCAGAAGCGCCAGAAGCGCTTCCTCGATCAGCGGCAGGTATTTATTGTTCATTGAAGGTCACCTGCTTGTCGGCTGTGAGCTGAGAGAATCTCAGCTTTGCGTTATTGAGCTTTTCGTAGCAAAGGCTCACAAGCTTAGCGCCTTCTTCGTAAAGCTCGATCGATTTTTCCAGAGTGATATCCTGCTCTTCAAGAGCCTTTGCAATTGCCTCCAGACGCATTTTTGCGTCTGAGTATGTTTCATATTCAGTCATGAATCTATCCTCCGATCTTTACTATTTTATTCACGGTGCAGTCCGCGCTGCCGTCGGCAAAACGGATCTTCACATTATCTCCCTTATTCAAGGCTGTAACGGATACGACTCCTTTACCGTCCTTAGAAGCGGCGCAGTAGCCCTTCTGAAGCAGGCTTATGGGGCTGAGTGCATTTACGCTGTTCGCCATCGCCGTGATATACGCATGCTCCAGCGTCAGTCTGCTTTGTGCGGCGGAATTTATACGCGTTTCAAGAAGCTCCAGAGAAAGAAGCTCATTTTCGATATAACGCCCCGGGTGGAGTGCCTCCAGGCTGTCCTTGAGCCTGTCTATATCCTGAAACGCCACATGCATTTTGTTTTTTATCAAAGAGCGGATTCTTGAAAGAAGCGCGTCCATATTTTTCATCATTTCGGCTCTGTCGGGAACTGCAAGCTCCGCGGCTGCCGACGGAGTAGGCGCGCGCAGATCTGCGGCGAAGTCACAAAGCGTAAAATCAGTTTCATGCCCCACCGCGGAAATGATCGGTATAGACGAATCGTAGATCGCCCAGATCAGATTTTCGTTGTTGAAGCTGTTAAGCTCTTCAAACGAACCGCCGCCCCTGCCGATGATTATTACGTCAACGTCCTTCATCTCATTGAATACGCGAACGCCCTTAGCCAGCTGCTCCGCCGAGCCTTCGCCCTGAACAAGAGCGGGAAAAAGGCGTATTTCCGTCAGAGGACATCTGCGCGAAACGACATTTTTAATATCCTCGATAACCGCACCGGTCGGAGATGTTATCACGCCTATCCTGCGCGGAAGCACAGGTATCGGGCGCTTGCGTCTTTCGTCAAAAACGCCCTGAGCAGTCAGCCGTCTTTTCAGCTGCTCATAAGCAACGGCAAGCGAACCAACCCCGTCGGGCTGCATGCTTCTTACATTGAGCTGATACTGACCCTTTGCTTCGTAAACCTTCACCCCTGCGGCGACAATTACTCTCATTCCGTTTTCGGGTACGAATCGCAAAGCGTTAAAATACCCCGAAAACATAACTGCGTCGATCTGCGACTGACTATCCTTCAGAGTAAAGTACACATGACCCGATTTATACGGTCCTCTGAAATCATAGATCTCTCCGCTGACAAAAATATATTTTATATTACCGTCGGTTTCCAGAATACTCTTAATGTAAGTATTGACCTGGCTCACGGTGAGAATCTTTTCTGTCATATATTCAGTCCTTTCTTTGCCGCACGATACCGCCGCGCCGCAAGTACGGCAGTTCCGCAGGCGTTATCAGAGGAAAGCTCCGCCGACGCAAACAAGCAGCCGAACCGCTTTGCAAGCTCTTCTCGTATTATTGAATCGGACATCACGCCGCCTGCAAACAGAACGGGCATATCTCCGTATTTTTCTAAAATATTTTCGCACATTTTCTCCAGAGTTTTCTCAACATATTCCAGACATGTGCGCGCTATAACAGAGCTGTCAACATTATTTTCCGCCATTTTTGCACAGATATTCTCTACTCCCGACAAACAGCAGTCGCAGCCCTTAACGCAGATCTTCACCTTCGGCGTATCACCGCAGCGAAGCGCTAGCTTTTCAAGCTCCTGTCCGCACGGAAAACCCATACCGAGCTTAACTCCTACTCTGTCTATCACCTGTCCTGCGTGAAGATCAAGCGTTTTTCCTATTATTTCCGCGCAAAATCCGCGCTCTTCATCGGGTGAGACAAAAACTGCTTCCGTCGTGCCGCCCGAAACGTGAAAGGCGATGAATTTCTCGTTAAAAAGTCCGCGATTTCCCGAAGAATAAACGGCTGCGGATATATGACCTGCCTGGTGCGAAAACTCATATACAGGCGCGCCTAATGCCGCGCCAACGCAGCGAGCCGTGTTAACGCCTACCGTGAAGCACGGCATATAAGAGCCTTCCGCGTCACGCGGAACTGCCGAAACACCGACGCAGCAGACAGAAGGAACAAAGCCGACCTTTTCGTACAGCTCCTCCATAACGCCGCTCAGCTGCGCTGTATGGTGAAAAACGGCGTCGCTCTGCCGCAGTCCTCTGCCGCCCTTTGCAACGGGCAGAAGCTTTCTTGCGTGATACAGCTTATCGTTCTCAATGTCATAAAGCGCAGCCGACGTAGTATAATTGCTTGTGTCGATACCGAGAACAAACTTAATTTTGCTCATTTCCGGCACTCTCTTTTTTTCCGTTTTTTCCTGCGCGGACAACTGCCCCCAGCACCGCGTTTACAAATCCCGATTCCTTCGGTTCTGCGTATTTTTTCGTCAGCTCTATCGCTTCGTTGATAACAACGCTCTCGGGCGTATCGCAGCAATTCAGCTCACAGATCGCAAGGCGCATGACGCTGAGCGGAACTCTTGAAAGTCTTTCAAAGGTCCAGCCCTTGATATTAGCCTTTATCATGCCGTCTACCGCTTCCTTGTTCTTCGAGTAATACTCAAGCACCTTTACGGTGTACTCATCGGCGGTTATAAGCCGCGATTCAACGGCGTTGTCGAGAATAGTTTCGTAATCGTCGTCGGTAAACGTCATTTCAAAAAGGATAGCAAAGCAGGTTTCTCTGGCTTGCCGCATTTTTGCGATAAACGCTGCCCTGTCTTTTTTTGAAACATTTTTTCCATTATTATTACTCATAAATGCTCCTCTGTTTTCTATGCGCAGATCATATTGGCTCAGTTCAGTTAATATACTTAAAGTCTTCTTATTATTTTACCACATACTCCCAAATAAAGCAATAGATACAAATTACCTTAAAATTACATTTTTTTAACAATTGATATCCTGATTTTCGAACATTTCGCCCAACGCAGAAACGGCTTTTTTTTCGATACGTGAAACATACGAGCGTGAAATGCCGAGCATTGAAGCGATCTGCTTCTGCGTAAGCGGCTCTTCTCCGCCAAGACCGTAGCGCATTACGATAATGCTGCGCTCACGCTCGGGCAGCTTTTCAAGATACGCCGAAACGCGTTCGGAATTCAGCTTCAAAGCGATCTGTTCGGGGATATCGGCGTCATCTGCGAGGATATCTATCAATGTAAGGGCATTTCCGTCCTTGTCGGTATCTATCGTATCGTCGAGAGAAATATCGAGCGCATTTTTCTTTCGGCTGCGCAGGTACATTAATATCTCGTTTTCTATACACCGCGACGCATAGCTTGAAAGCTTCGTGCTTTTGCCCGTATCGTAGCTGTCTATCGCCTTTATCAGACCGATCGTGCCGATAGATACAAGGTCGTCGCTGTCGCAGGGCACGTTGTAATATTTTTTCACGATATGCGCGACAAGACGCAGATTATGCTCGATAAGTATCCCACGCGCCTCCTTGCTGCCGTTCTTCATGCGTTCGAGCTGCTGCGCTTCCTCCTTAGCGGAAAGCGGCTTTGGGAAAGAACCTGCTCCGACAACGTGAAGCACCGCGAATAGCGCAAAATTACCGATAAAAGAAATTAATGCCTCCAGCATAAGATCACCGCCAAAACGTATTTTTACATTTATATGCAGCTTTCGGCAAAAAATGCATGCACGGAAAACGCCCGGAAAACATTCCGGGCGTGGTATCGAAAGCTATTTCTTTGTGTGAACGTCTACCTGAGTAAACGGGATCTCAATCCTGCTTTTCTCAAATTCTTTCAGAACAGTTTCCTGCATATAGAAATATACGTTCCAGTAA
>CACYDO010000318.1 GCA_902773165.1 uncultured Ruminococcus sp.
GAAAGAATTTGAGTTAAAATACGGCTGCAACCCAAATCAGAAGCCGTCTAAAATCTTCATGCACGATGGCAGCGACCTGCCTATCGAGATACTCAACGGAAAGCCCGGATATATCAATTTTCTCGACGCTTTCAACAGCTATCAGCTTGTAAAGGAAATTAAGGAAGCAACCGGTCTTTGCGCTGCAACGAGCTTCAAGCACGTTTCGCCTACTTCGGCAGCAGTCGGCAGAAAGCTTCCTGAAAAGCTGAAAAAAGCTTGCTTCGTTGACGATATCGAGGGACTTGACGAATCTCCTCTTGCTTGCGCATACGCAAGAGCAAGAGGTACGGACAGAATGTCTTCCTTCGGCGACTGGATCGCTCTTTCCGACGTCTGCGACGTAACGACGGCTACTCTTATCAAGCGCGAGGTTTCCGACGGTATCATTGCTCCGGGCTACGAGCCGGAGGCTCTTGAAATTCTGAAATCGAAGAAGAAGGGCAACTACAATATCGTTAAGATCGACGAGAACTACAAGCCCGACCCGATCGAGCGCAAGCAGGTTTATGGCATCACCTTCGAGCAGGGCAGAAACGAGTTCAAGATCAACAACGAGCTTCTTGAAAACGTTGTTACCGAAAACAAGAATATTCCCGATGACGCAAAGATTGACCTTATCATTGCGCTCATTACGCTTAAGTACACGCAGTCTAATTCCGTTTGCTACGCAGTTGACGGTCAGGCTATCGGCGTTGGCGCAGGTCAGCAGTCGAGGATTCACTGCACAAGACTTGCAGGCAACAAGGCTGATATCTGGCATCTTCGTCAGCACGACAAGGTGCTTAACCTGCCGTTCCTCGATACTCTCGGCAGACCGGACAGAGATAACGTTATTGACGTTTATATCTCCGATGACGATGAAGACGTTCTCGGCGAGGGCGTATGGCAGAATTACTTCAAAACACGCCCCGAACCGCTGACACGCGAGGAGAAGAAGGAGTATCTTTCAAAGATAACGGGCGTTGCTCTCGGCTCGGACGCATTCTTCCCGTTCGGCGACAACATTGAGCGCGCAAGAAGAAGCGGCGTTTCCTATATCGCACAGCCCGGCGGCTCTATCCGCGATGACAACGTGATCGAGGCTTGCAATAATTACGGCATGGCTATGGTATTCACTAAGATGAGATTGTTCCATCATTGATAAAACTACCGTGCAGATACATCGCAAATGTACGCTTGTATCTGTACGGTTTTGCGTATTATATGTATAATTATTGTAGGCTAATATATTGATGTTATAATGTTATTGACATATTTTATATTGAACGACAAAACAATATTCCTGTTACGGCGTATCAGTGTTGAGAGTTGAGAGTGGAATTCTTGAATCAAATAAAATTCCAATTTCCAAATTCCACTTAAAAAATCATTGCTCAATAGGAAATTCACAATGTCGTTTGCTATAATTTTAAACGGAGGAGATACCTATGAAAATTATGGTTGTTGGCGGCGGCGGCCGCGAGCACGCTATTATAAAATCACTCAAAAAGAGCAAAAACTGCGAAAAGATCTGGGCGCTGCCCGGAAACGGCGGAATCGCCGCAGACGCTGAGTGCGTAAACATCGGCGCAACGGATATTCCGGCGATCGTGGAATTTGCAAAAAATAATCCCGTGGATTTCGCAGTAGTTGCGCCGGACGATCCGCTCGTTCTCGGCTGCGTTGACGAGCTGCAAAAATTAAACATTCCCTGCTTTGGGCCGAACGCGAACGCGGCTATCATCGAGGGCAGCAAGGTGTTCTCGAAAAATATGATGAAGGAGTTCGGTATCCCCACGGCGCAGTATGAGGTCTTTGACGATATGGAAAAGGCGCTTGAATACGTAAAAACAGCGCCGATACCCACGGTTATCAAGGCTGACGGACTGGCTCTGGGCAAGGGCGTTATCATTGCCGAAACACGCGGGGACGCAGCGGCTGCGATCAAGTCTATGATGGAGGATAAGGTCTTCGGCGAAAGCGGCAGCAGGGTAGTTATTGAGGAATTCCTCACAGGCCCGGAGGTTTCCGTGCTGTCCTTCACAGACGGAAAAACTGTCGTTCCTATGGTGTCAAGCATGGATCACAAGCGTGCTCTTGACGGCGATAAGGGTCTTAACACAGGCGGCATGGGTACGGTAGCGCCGAACCCATATTATACAGAGGAGATAGCAGCGGAGTGCATGGAGAAGATCTTCCTGCCGACTATGAATGCTATGAACAAGCTAGGCAGAACATTTAAGGGCTGCCTTTATTTCGGTCTTATGATAACAGAAAAAGGCCCGAAGGTGATCGAGTATAACTGTCGCTTCGGCGACCCCGAAACTCAGGTCGTTCTTCCGCTTTTAGAGAGCGATCTGCTTGAGATCATGCAGGCAGTCGCAGAGGAAAGATTGTCAGACGCAGAGGTTAAATTTGCCGACAAGAGCGCATGCTGCGTTGTTCTTGCGTCACAGGGCTATCCGAAAAAGTACGACAAGGGCTTTGAGATAACTATCGGCGAGCTTGCCGATAATGCGGATTTTTATATTGCAGGCGCAAAGCTTGAAGACGGAAAGCTGCTTACAAACGGCGGAAGAGTTCTCAACGTTGTCGCTTCTGCCGACAGCCTGAAGGAAGCGATCGACGACGCTTACGCAGCCGCAAAGAATATCACATTTGAAAACGCTTATTGCCGCAGCGATATCGGACAAAGAGCGCTGCGTGCTTTGGAAAAATGATCGCTGTTTATAGTTTGATAATAATGAGACAAATATATAATCCGATTTACGAATATCGTCAGATGTTATGAGAAGCTATGCCGGGGTAGGTTGGGCTGTGAAAGCAAATATTTGTTTATTTACGATTATATATCCGAAAAATAATAATTACACAAAATAATGCACTTTTTTAAATGTGGATAGTTAATAACCTAAACTACTTCATCGGGAGGAATTACTGTTGGTATACAGAATTTTCGTAGAAAAAAAGGCGGAGCTTGCGCATGAAGCAAATACGCTCTGCAATGATATAAAAACGCTCCTCGGTATCACAGGTCTTGAAAAAATAAGACTGCTCAACCGCTATGACGCCGATAACATCGAGAAGGAGCTTTTCGATTACAGCACAAAGACGGTCTTCTCCGAGCCGCAGCTCGACATCGTTACCGAGGAGATCGAAAACGCCGACGGCGCTGCTGTTTTCGCTGTTGAACCTCTGCCCGGTCAGTTCGATCAGAGAGCAGATTCCGCAGCACAGTGCATTCAGATCATCTCTCAGGGAGAACGTCCGCTGATAAGAGCCGCTAAGGTCTATCTGCTTTACGGCGCGCTTTCCGAGGAGGAGATCGCTCAGATCAAAAAATACGTTATCAACCCCGTGGAAAGCCGCGAGGCTTCACTTGAAAAATACGACACGCTCGTTTCGAAGTACGATATCCCCACCGAGGTCGAAACTCTTACAGGCTTCAACGAGCTTGATGAAGCAGGTCTTGAAGCATTTATGAAGGAAAAGGGTCTGGCGATGGATCTTGCCGACATCACCTTCTGTCAGAGCTATTTCAGAACGGAGCAGCGCGACCCGACTATCACCGAGATCAGAATGATCGACACATACTGGTCGGATCACTGCCGCCATACAACGTTCCTTACAACGATCGACAATGCACAGTTTGAGGACGAGCTTTTGCAGAATGCTTACAACGAATATATAGAGCTAAGAGCAAAGCTCGGCAGAACGAAGCCGATCAATCTTATGGATATCGCAACTATCGGCGCGCGCTACTTAAAGCAGACAGGCAAGCTCGATAAGCTTGACGAAAGCGAGGAGATCAACGCCTGCACCGTCAAGATCAAGGTGGACGTTGACGGGCAGGAGCAGGACTGGCTGCTTCTCTTTAAGAACGAAACTCACAACCACCCCACTGAGATCGAACCGTTCGGCGGCGCTGCTACGTGTATCGGCGGCGCGATCAGAGATCCTCTTTCAGGCCGTTCCTACGTTTACGGCGCTATGCGCGTAACAGGCGCGGCAGATCCATTGAAGCCTGTTTGTGAAACAATGCCCGGCAAGCTTCCGCAGCGCAAGATCGTTACAACGGCAGCGGCAGGCTACAGCTCCTACGGAAATCAGATCGGTCTTGCTACCGGTCAGGTGGACGAGATATATCACGACGGCTATGCTGCTAAGAGATTGGAGATCGGCGCGGTCGTTGCGGCTGCTCCTGCCGAGAACGTAAGAAGAGAGCGCCCCGAGCCCGGAGATATCGTTATTCTCCTCGGCGGACGCACAGGACGCGACGGCTGCGGCGGCGCAACAGGCTCTTCAAAATCGCACACGCTGCATTCTCTTGAAAGCTGCGGCGCAGAGGTACAGAAGGGTAACGCTCCCGAGGAGAGAAAGCTCCAGCGCCTTTTCAGAAATAAAGAAGCTTCACTGCTTATCAAGCGCTGCAACGACTTCGGCGCAGGCGGCGTTTCCGTTGCTATCGGAGAACTTGCAGACGGTCTGGAGATCGACCTGAATGCCGTTCCGAAAAAATACGATGGTCTTGACGGCACAGAGCTTGCGATCAGCGAATCTCAGGAGAGAATGGCTGTCGTTGTAGAACCGAAGGACGTTGCAAGATTCATGGAGATCGCAGAATCCGAGAATCTTGAAGCAACTGTTGTTGCCGAGGTCAAGGAATCGCCGCGCCTTGTTATGAAGTGGAACGGAAAGAATATCGTAGATATTTCGCGCGAATTCCTCAACTCCAACGGCGCAGAGAAGCATATCGTTATTACGCCCGAAGCGCCGAAGGATTACAAGCGCACAACAGAGGGCAGCTTTGCGGAGAGCTTCAAAAAGCTTGCCGGAGATCTCAACGTCTGCTCCAAGAGAGGTCTTTCCGAGAGATTCGACTCCACTATCGGCGCAGGTACTGTTCTTATGCCGTTTGGCGGAAAAAATCAGATCACACCGTCACAGGCTATGGCTCAGAAGGTTTCCGTTGAGCAGAAGCACACGAAGACCTGTTCCGTTATGGCGTGGGGCTACAACCCGTATATTACAGAAAAAAGCCCGTATCACGGCGCATACCTTGCTGTCGTTGAGTCTATTTCAAAGCTCATCGCTTCGGGCGCAAAATTTGAGGACGTTTATCTTACGTTCCAGGAGTATTTTGAAAGACCCAACCGCGACTCAAAACGCTGGGGCAAGCCGCTGGCCGCTCTGCTTGGCGCGCTGAAGGCACAGATAGACCTCGAATGCGGCTCTATCGGCGGAAAGGATTCGATGTCCGGTTCGTTTGAAGATCTTGACGTTCCGCCTACGCTCGTTTCCTTTGCCGTAACGACAGACAGCGTTGACAATATCGTTTCAAACGAATTCAAAAAGCCCGGCAACAGAGTCGTTATCATCAAACCCGAATACGACAAAAACGGTCTGCCGAAGCCCGATAGCCTTAAAGCTGTATTCGACAAGGTGACGGAGCTTCTCAGAAGCGGCAGCGCAGTTACGGCTTATACTCCGACATTCGGCGGTACTGCCGAGGCTATCATGAAGATGTGTTTCGGCAACGGCTTAGGCTTCTGCTTCAATGAGAATCTGAAAACAGATGATATTTTCGGATACAACTACGGCGCATTTATCCTCGAAATGGCTGATAATACTGCGGCAGGAAGTTTCCTCGGCAAAACTACTGATGACGGCAATATCACATTGGGAGCTGAGAGCGTTTCCGTTTCTGAGCTGCTCGAACTCTACGAGAATAAGCTCGAGCCTGTTTATTCCTGCAATATTGAGCAGGGCAAGAAGGAAATTCCGACATTCTCCTGCCCGGCAAGATCTTATCCTTCGCCCGTAATGAAGGCTGCAAAGCCGCGCGTTATCATTCCCGTATTCCCGGGTACAAACTGCGAGTACGATACTGCTAAGGTATTGCGCGACGCAGGCGCAGAGCCGGAGATCATCGTTATCAATAACCGCTCCGCTTCGGGTATCGCTCAGTCTGTCGAATATGTTGCAAAGAGAATATCCGATGCTCAGATGATATTTATTCCCGGCGGCTTCTCCGGAGGCGACGAGCCTGACGGCTCGGGCAAGTTCATCACCGCATTCTTCCGCAACGCGCGCGTTAAGGAGGAGGTAACAAAGCTCCTCGAAGGCCGCAGCGGACTTATGGCAGGCGTTTGCAACGGATTCCAGGCTCTTATAAAGCTCGGTCTTGTTCCTTACGGAAAGATCATCGACACCGATGAAAGCTGCCCGACGCTTACATACAACACGATCGGACGCCATCAGTCCAGGCTTGTTCGTACAAGAATAGCTTCCAATAAATCTCCGTGGCTCATGGAAACGAATGTGGGCGAGGTCTATACGGTGGCTATTTCTCACGGTGAAGGAAGATTCCTTGCAGATACGGCGACTATCCTTCGTCTTGCGCAGAATGGTCAGATCGCGACTCAGTACGTCGATCTTGACGGCAAAGCGACGAGCGATATCCGTTTCAACCCGAATGATTCTGCGTTTGCAGTCGAGGGCATAACGTCTCCCGACGGACGCGTATTCGGCAAGATGGGTCATTCCGAGCGTATCGGCGAGGGATTGTACAAAAACGTTCCCGGCGAGTACGATATGGGAATGTTCCGTTCCGCAGTTAAGTATTTCAAATAATCTTCGACATATATATAGGC
>CACYDO010000319.1 GCA_902773165.1 uncultured Ruminococcus sp.
CCAAAGAATCAGCAGCTACAGCATTACGGAATCCGGCGGGCAAGTAAAGTTTTCTGCCAAAATCGTTTCACTTGCTCCGGGAGAAACCCTGACGATCACGATCCCGGCTACGGTCACTGCGGAGAAAGATACTGTTATTACAAACACATCCTACATTACGGGTTATAACGGCATTGTGTTTGAACCCCAAGATTACATTGTCAGCGACACTACCTATCATGTCGTTACAGATATCAAGGTGAAAATCAAAAAGGTCAATTCCAAGGGAGAAGGCTTGCCCGGAGCAACGCTCCAGATACTCAACGAGGATAAAACACAGGTTGTTAAGGATAACTTCACCTCGACAAATGATGTGATGACCTTTGACATTCAGCCGGGTGATTATTATCTTCGCGAGGTCAGCGCGCCGTCTGAGGTCTATAACACTGCGGCGGATATACCGTTTACAATTGACATCGAGGGAATCTGTCACGTAAACGGCAAGACGGTCAGTTACGTTGAAATGGTTGACCAGCCTGCGTATAAAATCATCTTCCACGAGAATAAACCCGGCGGTACCTCTGATGAAAAGCAAAAGGTATTCAGGATTTATGAACCGTCTGACTTAACAGAGAACAAGGTTGTTCATTTCTATGATATCCCCGAATGGGCAGGCGACGAGTATGTGTTCGCCGGATGGTACAGCAATGATAAATATGCTTACCTCACGGGAATTACAAATGATAACACCACAGCAAAATATCCGCTTAACTTTGAGGGAAAAACCTTTACCGAAGCCCGCAAAGGCGACGACCCGGATTATCATTTCTATGCCAAGTGGATTGAAGTCGGCACGGTGGCTCAGGATGAGGCGGACACCAATCAATATGACGGAACTTACCGGGGCTTCGGACTTGCCGGCGTTCAGATCCGTCCACAGCCCGGCAAGGTGTTCAATGAAGAAACGGGCGAGTGGGAGGACGCAACGATGTACGATCCCAATATCCGCGACGAGGGAATATCCGGCGAAGAGTACAATGATTCAGCCAAGCCCACTCCCGAGGGAATGCGGTTTGTAACCTCGTTGAGCGAGACGCTTCTCAGCAGTATCAATGGTATCGGCAAAATTGAGGCTGCGACAAATGAAGCCAAAACCTTTGGCGTGGAGTACGGTTATGTCGTCGGTACCGAGGCGAATATCAACGTCTTCACCGATCACTATCAGGTAAAGGATCCTGCCGACTATCTGCTTCAATACAAGGGTGAAAATGTCAACGGCAAAAATACGACCGGCGCTTCCAGAGAGGTCGATAAAGATTTCCGCTTCATCACAAATGTTGACTGTACTTCAAAAGAGGGCTACGGAACCAAAAACAACAACACGGGTGTTGTCAAATGGGATCACCGTAACTTTGACGCTTACAGACTGTACACGCTTGTTGTGACCTACGAAGGCGAGTCCGCTTCCAATAAGGGCGATAAAATCGCCGCGAGATCATATATCCGTTACTACGACGCTAACGGCAAGCTCAGAGTGTTCTATAACACCTATAAAAAGTCCATGTACGGCGCCTGTATGTGCAGCTTCAACCAAGCATACGCAGCGATGCACGGATAAACACGTCCGGGGGAAAACCAAAATCTGCACCGCATAAACAAAGAAAGGGATTTTTCACAAAACGAAAAACCCGATTATAATTCTTTCTCTGCCATGCTGAAAATGCTGACGGCAAGTTGTGAGTATTTACAATTAAATTGGCGACGCCGCGCTTGACATTACCTGTTGAGCGCGGCGTTATTAACTTTATTAAGAAGATATTTAGATTTATGATTAGGGTAATATTATATTGGCTATTGTTGGGAAAGATAAATTTGAATTTTGAGTTGAATGAACTCCCAAAAATATCAGTCGTGGTCTTCGGTAAAGAAAAACCGCCTGATTTCAGTCTAATGAAAATTTGCTGGTCTTTTGATGCTGTTCCGTAATCTTTAGCCGGTTTTGACCTCGATTTTGCATAAATCACTATAACGACTTGCAAAATTCAAAACATGAAAAAAGGCTTGAAACCGATGTTTCAAGCCTGAGAAATCCAGTAATCATGCGGGGAATTAAGTCGCGGTTCCCGTTTGGAGACCGCTGCTCTACCAACTGAGCTATACCCCTAAGTATTCTGTTGCTGCGATATGAGCCTCG
>CACYDO010000320.1 GCA_902773165.1 uncultured Ruminococcus sp.
CCAACGGTTCGGGTCGGTATTTACATTCTACTATGAGGTGTTCTTTTTTGCAAACGTCACATTTTGTTGTTTACAGGAAGCTCCATATATTGAAATTCCGTCAGGAATCCTTCGGTTACCTCTTAATCCTGCAACGTGTTCACCTGCACGTCTAATATCCTTCTCTGTCCAAGACTTTGGAAACCACGATTGTGCTGTTCCTTTCTGCTTATACGGACTCTTATGATTAGGCACATATCCAACACGAACACCATTGGGATATGTTTTCACAACATGATATTCGATACCATATTTATCAAGTAAATCCATCCCTTTTTGTCCATGTCCGCCATTACCAAGACGAAGCTGAATCGTCATTTTCCTCTTTACACGAACCTGCTTTCTTACAAAATCGCCCTCGTTAGAGTGTACCAGTGGGAGCCTTTTGTGTTAAGGTATCTTCCGCTTTTGGTCGTCCCCATTAATGACCACCCGCTTTCTTATAGGTGATCCAATCGGGATAATTCACAAAACGAGCACGGTTTTCAAGTCCCTCAAATATCTGTCGGGGCATTGAACCATATACAAGCACGACTTCGGGTTCGAGTTCATCAAGCATAGCGATTAATCCCTCACGGAAATAATGCTTTGCTTCTTTGCTCTTTACGCATCCGTATGTACCGACAGATACTATACTGTGTTTCGGCGCACCGAGAAAACTACCTTTTCGGGAAGTTCGATTGTAGTGTAGGTCCTTTCATCTCCCCAGCGAATATTCGGGATAACATATATACCTTTGCTCTGAAAGTAGTGTCCTACAGCTCGGCTCATATAAACATTAGCAATCTGTAAACAGAGCGGCATATCAAGGTAAAGTGAGCAATCAGGGGAGATTATACCGGGATACCGGCTCAAATCTTCCAAATAGTCATCTGTGGCGGTTAAAATGTCAAAAAAACGAATGTCATGCTCGTAAAAGCACACAAAGCATTTTTGTTCTGTATCACGCTTACGGCTTGAAAACGGCACCAGTCTATCAGGGATAATGATCTTATCAGGTTTTTTGATGATAGGAATTTCAAGCCTGCCATCAAAAAAGGCTGTTTCGACTAAATCTGCCCTGAAACCGTCGTCTATTATATTTTTTATCATTGATATTCTTTATCCTTTCTGTCAATTAAGACGATAGAATCTTGTTAAGATTACCTATTGACACAGAAAGAATGATATGCTATTATCAACTTGCTAAAGGTTGTGCAATAGCATAACATTCAAACGCATAACTATAAACTGCTGCAACAGTTTTAGCTATGCGTTTTTCTATGTCAAAAACACCTACAATCAATAGACATTCCACCTCTCTACAGAATTCATTTATACTCTCCCAGCAAGATCCATCAGCGCACCGAAGTAGAACTTCCGGCCACGTTTCCGATCATCGCCGAGTAATATACCATTTTCGCAAAGCGTGTTTAAATATCGAACAGCTTGTCCGTGAGATACAGAAAGCTTATCCTCTACATATTTAGCTGTCAGGATTGGCTGAGTAAACAGACATTCTATGATCGCATCATATTTGGGACTGTTAACACACTCCAGAACTGATTTTTTTGTTTTTTCGTATAGCTCGTTCAGCGAGTCAATATACTTTATATGATTAAACGTTTGGACGCAAATTTTGTTTAAGAAGTATTTCAGCCAGTCATCATATGTATCCTTACGCGATTTTGTGAGCATATTATAGTATACCGATTTATCCTGGCTTATCGCTTCGCTAATGTAGAAAAAAGGGAAATTAATGAGTTTAGCTTTAAACAAGTAAAGGCTGACCAAAAGACGACCCAATCTTCCGTTTCCATCTAAAAAAGGATGTATTGATTCGAATTGGGAATGAATAATTCCTGCCTTTATCAGCGGGTGAATTCCATCATTGCTATCATTCATAAAAGAGATCAGCTCATCCATGAATTTTTTTGTTTCCGAATGAGAAGGTGGAACAAAAACAACAGTTCCCGCACTGTTTACGATCCGATTATCAACAGTCTTATATCTTCCAAGGTTACTGTTATTTGAAATCAGACCGTCTAACATTATCTGATGAAGCTTACAAATAAAAGTCTGGCTGAATCCTTCAACACGAAGATGATCCGCTCCAAAGATCAGAGCTTTAGTGTGATTGTTTACCTCCTGCATCATCAACGCATCGCTTTCCCGAGGAACTACGGTGTTTTCATACACATCAGCAATTGTTGCCTGCGTCCCTTCTATATACATAGAGCATAAAGCCTCTTTTGTATGAAGAATGGGGATTAGAATGCTATTGAATTTATAAGCATTGATTTTAGCTTCGAGAATTCCCAGGTTCTTTGAAGCTTCTGCGATTTCAAAAATAAAACTGTTGGCATTGTACTCATTCAATCGTTCACGAATAAACTTAAGCATTATCTCACTTCCTTTCGACAATAGTATTATATCACATTAAAAACAGCATATCAATACCTATCGTGCATATTTTTTTAATTCATGCACGATAGGTATTATTCTGAAAGATGTTCTATCCTTACTATACTGTCGTTCACGAAGCTGTACGGATCAAGCTCCAATGCCGTGCAAATGCGAAGCGCGATTATCATTTTAGCGCTTGACAGCTTCTGA
>CACYDO010000321.1 GCA_902773165.1 uncultured Ruminococcus sp.
ATTTGATTTGTCAAGTGGTATTTTATACAATTTTTAATACTGTATTTTGGTCACTATCCTGTCGGTTCTTAAGTTGTGGATAGTGGTGAGCAAACCAATAAATTACTGCACATTTATTATTGATTGACCACATATTGTATTGTGGCTAAATTCAATATTTCAAAACCGTAATATCCTTATTTGAATAGTTACGTTGTTGTATCATTTAATTGAAATGACGGGAAGTCTATTGACATATTGGAATTATTGATTTATAATTATAGTAGTGTATTGTTGTAAATTATGTGAAAATTTTTATATGATTTATACAATTATGTCGGCTTGGCGGTATTTTGTTGACGTATCAAGCTGTCAAGGAGAGGGTACAAAATGGACAACAAAACTATTTACTACAAGCCGCTTCCGGCTAAGCCCGCTACGCTGCTTATTCTGGAGAGAGGAAAGCCCGTTCAGCTCGTTTCGCTGACAGGTACAATGCGTATCGGCAGAGAATCCGAAAAAAGCACCAATGATATTGACCTGCATTCGGGTATCGTGTCCAGAAATCACGGCGAATTTATATATGAAGATGTTGAGGGCGTTTACTATTATAGAGATAACAACAGCCTTAACGGTACATTCTATAATGGTAATAAGCTGGAGCAACTCAATGAGCGCGGTTCCCGTGCGGTTCGTCTCAGCGATGGTGATATTCTCAGAATTGACTGCGAAAACCTTATGAATCCACGAAATGATGCCGTTATTATCATTTTCAGTACAAAATTCTCAGTCGGGGAAAAATGGAATCGCTTTCCTCTTGAAGGTTTAGTCAATGTCAAAATCGGACGCGGCAGCACAGAGGGCATTTGCCTGACAGACTTTATGGCTTCCAGAAAGCACGCCGAGCTGAATCTTATTGACGGTGTTTGGCATATATCCGATATGGGCAGTGTAAATGGTCTTGCCATTAACCGTAATATGCTTCAGGGAACATGTCCGCTGAATATTTTTGATGTTATCAATATAGCCAATACAACTTTGATCTTCCTTGGAAATGAGATCATCTTCAACGAAGTTCAGATGTCTGTTGAAACTCAGCCGCGCAGAGAACGCAGGATAGTAATGTCTGTAAATATTGACGAAGTAAAGGTGCGCAAGTTTAATTCGCTTGCAAAGAAAACGCTCCTTTCTCACATAAATCTTGATGTCGAAGCAGGCGACTTCGTTTTGATATTAGGCGGCGCAGGCGCAGGAAAAACTACCTTCATCAAATCTCTGATGGGCAGTATTAAAAGAAGCGGCAAGGTCGATGGTCAGGTTTTGTTTGACAATATGGATCTTTACAAGAATTTCAGAATGCTTAAGCATAAGATCGGTCTTGTACCCCAGTTTTCGACAACGCGTGATAACGATACAGTTTATAATACTATTATGGACGCCGCTAATGTCAAGCTCGCAGGAGAGTATTCCGGTGCAGAGATCAAGCAGCGCGTAGACGACGTAATCCGCCGTCTTATGCTGACCAGCTTAACGAACAATCTGGTCAAAAACCTCAGCGGCGGACAGAAAAAGAGAGTAGAGGTTGCTATTCAGGCGATAGGCGACCAGGAGGTCTTCGTCCTTGATGAGCCGGATTCAGGTATGGACTATGCTACAAGAGTCGATCTGATGACGAACCTTCATTCCTGTACAGATTCCGGCGGAGTAGTTATGGTTATTTCCCACTCTCCAGACGACGCCGCGCATCTTTTTACAAAGGTAATAGTCCTTGCAAAAAGCCAGCGTGACGAGGTAGGACGTCTTGCTTATTACGGAGATGTTGAAAATGCATATCAGTTCTTCGGCGTAAAGAAGCTCAGTGATATAGTCATGGAGATCAACTATGAGGGCGGTCATGGAAGAGCCGATGAATTTATTGATAAGTTTGAAAATACTAGGAGGGGTTAATGATGCATAAGACATCGCGCGTTAAGCAAACTATTGTTTATGTAAAAAAGAATTTCCGCCTTTTTATGAATCAGAAAGATTGGAAATTTATCGTAATAGCTGCAGTTATTTCACTCTTGGTTTGTGCAGTTGTCGGCGATAAAATGTTTGAAACATATGAATCTACTAAATCAGGCTTTTTTGCTATTATTTCTGCTGCTATCTGGATCGGCGTGTTTAACTCAATTCAGGGCATATGCAAAGAGCACGATACTATAACAAGCGAATACCGTTCAGGTCTGCATATTTCGGCATACGTTATGTCGCATGTTATCTTTGATTTTATTGTATGCTTCATTCAGGCAATCATTCTTATGGCGATCTGCTGTGTATTTATAGAATTCCCTGATGAAGGCGTTCTGTTTGGAAATGCCATTCCTGAGTATTTTATTACTCTGTTTATGATAATCTGGGGTTCTGATATAATGGGAATTATGATATCCTCTGTATCATCAACTCCAAACGTTGCTATGACGGCAATGCCGTTTGTTCTAATTCTCCAGCTTGTGTTCAGCGGCGTTCTTTTCGAGCTGAGCGACTGGACAGAAAAGATAGC
The DNA here is from genome assembly GCA_902773165.1 of uncultured Ruminococcus sp. GTDB lineage: Bacteria > Bacillota > Clostridia > Oscillospirales > Acutalibacteraceae > RUG592. Next base: position 2,522 of record CACYDO010000321.1, read on the forward strand.
TTATGTTACATACAGTAAATGGGGCATGGGTGCGCTCGGCGCGATAGGAGATCTTAACAGTGAGGAGCTTCCTCTTAAACTGAGCGCTGTATTCCCGAATGTTGTCAGATTGGAAGAGGAAGCAGCCTATGAGGCTACAGCCGGAAATCTGCTCAAATGCTGGGGCTGCATTCTTCTGATAGCCGTTGTATGCACACTTATTTCCGGAATCAGCCTTAAACTCCGTAACCGCGATTCGTAAGAGAGGTATGCCATGGATAATCTTGCTAAATACTTGAAAAAAAGTACCGATTCCGATGAGATCCCGGAGGAGGTAGTAAAGGTAGAAGAAGAGCGCAAGATCAAGGTGTCCGTGTCAACGAGTGTCGGCTGTGTGCGAGAGCACAACGAGGATAATTTTTTCGCTGATGAATTCGGAATGAGACTTGAAGAAGAGGACGCTTTTACCGGAGAGCTTGACTTTCGCTGCCGCCGTATATTTGCTGTCTGCGATGGTATGGGCGGCGAAGACTTTGGTGACGAAGCTTCTGAGATCAGCGCAGGAGTTATAGGTTTTTATAAGGAAAAAATGCGTGATTCCGCACCTGAACTTCTTCATGACGTGGTTAACGCATATGCGGTCAAGGCAAATAATGAGATATGGGAAATGGTCCGCCGCCGTCAGGGTTATCAAAGCGGAAGTACGCTTGCCATGGCGATAGTAGACAGCGAAAATATTAACGTGTTCAATATTGGCGACAGCCGGGTTTATTTCTATCAGGAGAAAAAGCTCAGACAAATTACCGAGGATCAGACTCTGGCTATGAAGAAATTCAAGGAGAATATATATACTGAGGAACAGGCTAAAAACAGCCCTGATTGCCATCGTATAACAAATTTTCTTGGTATTGACGAGCGTGGGCTTGGTCCCCAGGCGGTTCACACAGGAACGTTTCCTACCGAACCTATGATGATCCTGATTTGCAGTGATGGTCTTACAGATATGTGCTGTGACGAAGAGATCGCAGAAATTCTTTCCGAAAAAACAGAGAACCATGCCGATGCATTGGTTGACAGGGCACTTGAAAACGGCGGCGTTGACAATGTTACGTGTGTTGTTATCAGCTTTTGAGGTGAAAAAGGAAACGTATGAAACTAAATGATACGATGGAAAAGATCCTTGAGCAAATACAACAGCCGCTCTGGGAGCATTGGTATATAAAAGATAAGCTTGGTTCAGGTGCGTACAGCTGCGTATACCGGGTAGAAGCTCAGCGTTCAAGAACTCGTATTAATACCGCAGCATTGAAAATTCAGCCAATTACAGCTAACGGCAGAGAATTTATAAATGAAAGTGACAAGCGAGCGTATATAGAACGACAAAAAGCACGCGTTGACAGAGAAGCTGAGATAATGCTTGAACTTCGTCGTTTCCCGAATATCGTTTTCTATGAAGACGAGGACGTTCGTGAGCTGATCATTAACGGAAAGTTTGAAGGCTATTACTCGCTTTTGCGAATGGAGCTGCTTACGGCAGTTGTTGATCTTATCCATAAAAGAACCTTCGATTTTTCAGAAAAAAATATAGTAAAGCTCGCCTGCGATATTGGAAAGGGTATTGCCGGAGCGCATTCGGTAGGGGTTATTCACCGCGATATAAAACCTGATAATTTCTTCGTTGACGATTACGATACATATAAAATCGGAGATTTCAACGTAGCTAAAATGTCAGATACAGCTCGTACAATGGCGGGAACTCCCGGATATATCGCGCCGGAGGTATACAGGGCAAAGTCTGATATCGACGCTGTATATACAGGTCAGGCAGATATTTATTCCTTTGGTATATGCCTTTACCGCCTTATGAATGATATGCTGTTCCCCTTTGAGGATACAGACGATACGGAAACGGCTCATATTCGCCGAAACCGTGGCGAGAAGCTTACGCCTCCACGAAATGCATCTGCTGAATTTGGCCGCATTATTTTAAAAGCCTGCGAATTCTCCACAGAAGAGCGATATCAGGATATCACGGATATGCTTTATGATCTTAATCATATGGACAGAGTATCCTCCGCTTCTTCTGTAAACAGAGATAGGCCTGCCGATTCATCTATGACTATCCTGGCGGAGGAAGCTATAACCTTCAAAAGACAAGAGGCGCAGCCTGTTAATGATAAGGCAGCTTCTGATGACAGCGTCAGTGATGGCAGAACGATATACTTTGGTTCTTATCCTTGGTCTGAAACAGGGGAGGAAAAGCCTATTCGCTGGAGGATTCTTGCCATAGAAGATGATAAAGCTTTACTTATCACAGAACAGATCATCGACGCGATGTCGTATTCAACAGAAGATGATACGTTCACATGGGATGGTTCCGGTGTTCGGCGCTTCCTGAATACAGATTTCTTTAATTCTGCATTTGAAGATACAGAGAAGGAAATAGTCCTTCCTTCCGATCTGATGAACTATAAAAATGTAGCGTATCGCACCAACAGCGGAAGCCGAACAAGTGATCTCGTTTACCTTCTGAGTATAGAGGAAGCAGAGCGCTTCTTTGTCAGCAATGATGAACGCATTGCAAAGCCTACGCCGTATGCTTTAAAGAAGGGTATTTTTACCGAAAACGGTAAGGCGTGGTGGTGGCTTCGCACAAGCGGCAACAAAGACAGCTACGCAGCCGATGTCGATTACGGCGGAGATGTTGACAGCTACGGCAGCGACAGGTATTATTCCGTAGAGGGAATCAGACCTGTGATCCGCGTTTCTTTGAACTTTTTGGAGAATGAAGCCGTTATGGCTCTTTCTAAAAATGTTTCCAGGAATTCTGCTTATTCGGAAAGCATGATGATCACTGCTGCTGTTCCCGGAGAGATAGTCCGCTTTGGCGAATATTATAATGAATCTAAGTTCACCAAAGCTCCGCTCATGTGGCAGGTTCTTGATGTAAAGGATAACAAGGCGCTTGTTATCACGCTTGAGTGTATTGAAGCAATGCCGTTTGATCCACGCGGAATGAACCTTACGTGGCGTCAGAGCGATCTGCGCCGCTGGCTTAACAGCGACTTTGTTGAGATGGCGTTCGGTGAGCGCATTTCAGCTGTCCACGAAACTACTTGCGTAACTCCGCCAAACAATGTGTATGGCGTTCCCGGTGCAATGGATACGAGAGATAAGGTGTTCTTACTTAGTCTTGATGAAGCGGCGAAATATTTTGCCGATGATAATGCAAGAATTGCGCCTGCCGTACCTTATGCGCGCGATAAAGGATTATTCGTTGATTCTGACGGCGGAGCATGGTGGTGGCTTCGTTCTCCCGGAAGCAGCCAAAAATATGCCGCAAATGTTGACTACGGCGGAGATATTGATTTCTACGGAAGTGATGAATCTGCTGTCAATGGTGTTCGTCCTGCAATGTGGGTAGATATTTCGGCTTTAAGAAAACCTCATTAAATAAACTAAGCCTCAGCGATGTTTGAAATTCGCTGAGGCCTTTTTATTTTAATTTTTATTAACCGGATAAATATATTGCCCATGCTTTTTCGAGAATCCCTGCGTAAATTGAATTGCAAACTCGGGGCAGTGGTGAAGGCATCGCAGACAAAGAGCGCATTGCTTTTTTATCCAAACAGGTTTGTTATCAACTATTTCTATAGCTTGAACGGGACAATTCTTTGCGCAGATACCGCAGCCAATGCAGCTGTTTTCTGCATAAAAATGTTTTGTATTTCGTTCGTAGTTATACATGGGATTCATTACAAGCCTTACGGCATATGGGGTTTTGCGCTCTGTGTTGTCGCCTGTCTCCATAGACCTGATTCTTCGTATAACAGATGAGGTTTGTGCTTCAGAAAACAATAATTCTGTTTTCACCTTAACCGGGTCACTAAGGTCGAAAATAGGAGTAAAATTATCTGGCATACGAATGCTGAAGGAAGCATTAAGCTCTATTCCGCGTTTTTTCAATATTTTACGTGCGTCCTCTCCGCAGCATCCGGGTGTAGTTCCATAGGTGACAACAAGGTATGTGTATGAAGAATTTTTTAGAGTAAGGTTATTTAAATATTCGCGCATTGGAAGCGACAGCTGCCACCAGTAGAAAGGAGTGATGATGCCGAAATTTTCACCATCTGAAAGAGTAAAATCAGATGCTGTATCTTCAATAGAAACAGCGGTGTCATTGAGTGCTTCCGCAATTGATTCAGCTATATGACGGGAATTACCGGTTGCAGAAAAATATACGATCATGAATAATCACTCCTTATTCAGCTTGCTGAATTTTGATCTATTTCGTATTTGTCTTTCATGTCCTGATATATCGCAGACGCGTCTTTCAGATCAATCTTCCCGTCATGGATAACATCCGCAGCCAAAAGATATTTGTCTTCCAGCACCGTTCCCGTCAGAATCTGATCCTCTATTATTTTCAGATCGCGTGAATTTATATTACCTTCACCTGTGACATCACCGAAAATAATCAAAGTGTAAGAAGAACCATCGGAAGATGTTACAGTCATACCTGTACCAACATGACCGCTGGTTTTTACATTCCCGTTATTGTCAAAAATTATAGGATCGTTCAATCCACATTTTTTTCGGAATTGAGCAGGTGTCGTACCCGGCGTGATACCTGTAATTATATTTTGAACATTGTCAAATTCATAATTGCCTGCCGTACCATTGCTCGATTGATTATTTGTTGATGAGTTTTGCGATTGATATTTTTCCTCAATCTCGTCTAAGGAAACTATTTGCACGGACAGATTACTTCCGTTTGGTGTAAAACAGCCGCAAACACCACCGGAACCGCAAATGAAAGAATCAGTAGAAGCAGTTCCTATATCACAGCTATTACTGCCCGATATGGCTGTAAGTCTTCCGCTGCTGTTTCCTATAAACCAGTTTCCTAATTTTGCCGTGCCGGAGGAAGGGGAGAAGCCGTCAAAAACGATTCCGCTGTTGTATGCGTCGTATATTATCGAATTGTCATCTGAAAAATAGTTTTCATATGTATATATCTTAGCTGTGTTTAAAGAAAAAGCTGTAACGCTGCTGTCATTTATAGATAGTATTTCATTATCGGTTGTGCAGAAGATCGTTGAGCCATCTCCGGCTAGAAAAAGATTATAGCCGTATGAATTGAGCCTGATCTCGTCTATCTGCTTGTAGTTATTTGAAAAAATTTTGACGGATTCGGGGTCCAGTAAATACCAATTGCTGCCATTATATGCAAATGTAGCGTTCTGGCGCAGCTCGACATTGTTGATCACAGATGACGTAAATGAGTTTGCAGCTGCGTTATACTTTTTTATAGTTACATAGTGAAATGGAGTATTATTCTCATTTTTATATTCATTAATGAAAAAATAAAACATTCCGCTTCTATATGCATAAGAAGTATCAGCTGCATTTATATCAAGAATATTGGAGGTAACATTGAAGTTATTGTCTATTAATGTAACCTTGTAATTATTCTGATATCTGCTGAGGATATAAAAGCTTTCCCCATTACCGGGGAAAACGTCCAATACTGTGCCGCAGTTATTTAGGTCAAAAACGGTATTTGCTGAAGATGTTGAAAGGTTCATGTAAATAATCGAAAAAAGCAAAACAGCAATAATGAATGTGCGTAAGGATTTCATGATACTTTGTATTTATCTGCGGCAGAAGTGGCAAGTCGGTCGCAGCGTTCATTTTCAGTGTGACCGTTATGTCCTTTGACCCAGATAAATTTAACGTCATGCTGCTCGGTAAGATCGAGCAGTACTTCCCAAAGGTCTACGTTTTTAGCAGGTTCTTTGTTGCTTTTTTTCCAATTATTTGCTTTCCAGCCTTTCGCCCAACCTTTATTTATGCCGTTGCAAACATAAGAAGAATCGCTGTACACCGTTACGCTGCAAGGTTCTTTCAAACATTTAAGAGCTTCAATTACAGCGGTCATCTCCATTTGGTTATTAGTTGTAGAAGCACAGCCCCCGCTGATTTCTTTTTCAACAGTACCATATCGAAGAATAGCTCCCCAACCTCCCGGACCGGGGTTATTTCTGCAAGCTCCATCGGTAAAAATATCGACATTTTTCATATATAAACCTCCGAAATATTCTATAATATTATCACGGGCAAGCGCCCGAAGGCAGTTCCGGCGGCTGTATCGCCGCTCACAGTTCCGGCGGCGTGTCGCCGCTCACAGTTCCGATATTACTTTATCGTAACGATAAAATTGGTTTCCGCGCCGCCGGCTTTCTATTAAAATTATACACCTTGTATACAATTTGTCAATTATAAAATATGGCGTCTGTATCACTGCTGACGATTCCGGCGGCGTATCGCCGCTGTTGGTTCCGATTTTACTTTATTGTAAAGAAAAACTGGTTTCTTCGCCCCAAATTTGAATGCTGAAATTATCTGACTATCATATTTGTGGGCAGCTGTTATTCGATCAGCAAATTGAGTATATCCATGAACAGATTGCCTGTTTTAGTGGAAGTTTCGCTGTTGCTAGCCAAAAACAAGGTGAATTGCTTATCTGTGTTGATATAATCAAAAGCAGTGTAGATCCCGTTTTCACCTGCATGTGCCGCGCCGCCCGATATCACGGGACGGAAAGCGTAACCGTATTGTTTGCCGTCCGAATAGTCTGTTGTCATTGCCTCGAAGCTTTCTTTGGAGATAATGTCGCCATTTTTCAGTGAGTTTAGCCAGATGGTTATGTCGGCTGCATTTGAGATCATATCTCCGCAGCCTTTTGTTAATCCCGGTTGTTTGTCAAGCCCTTCATAAGTGCAGCCATGTGCCCATTCGGGTGATGACGGTAATTCTTCCAGTGAGCCTGTGTGCGTCATGTTGAGCGGCTGCCAGAAGTTCTCTCGAACATAATCAACATAATTCATTCCGGAAACCTGTTCAACGATTTCTATTTCATATTTTGCTTCGTGAAGATCTAAAATTGACTTAACGATCGACAAACCCAAGCCGTTGCCTTTGTTGTGACGGCTTTTGTCGCGGCTGTAATACGGCTGCCACAGCTGCTTTAGTTCATGCTTTTGAATGTATTCGCTCTGATTGACGATCGACAAGGTGTTTTCCGTAATATTAATCTGTATTTCGCTGTTTGGCAGAGAATGCTTCACCGAATTATCAATAAGATTTTGAAGGGCAGTTTTTATCAGCTCTCTATCAGCATTAATACTGTTGTCACCGCATTCTGCGATGACTATTGTCCTTCCTTCGGGCAGGCTGTGTACAACTTTAGTCACCTCCTGCGTCAGCTCGTAAAGATCAAATCTTACGCGATTTACTTCTAATTCGTAAGAATCCAGTCTGCTAAAGCTTAGCATCTTGTGAACGAGTGCATCCACCTCTTCTGTCTGTTCTATGATTCTGTCAAGGTAATCATCTTTCTCGGTTTCGTCTATATTTTCTTTTAAGCTATAGGCATATCCGCTTATTACGAACAGAGGAGTTTTAATATCGTGAGCAAGAGCGTTTGTCATAAACAGTCTTTTTTGTTCCTGAATTATCTGCTCCTCGATGGTTCGCCAGATCATAAGGCACAGAAGCACTCCAACTGTCAAAAAGAAACCAAATATCAGCGCTGCTCCTATTATCAGATCGTTTTTGCACCCGTCCAGTATGTTTATTTTCTTTGCATATTGGACGCTGAAATAATTCTCTGCCTGCATAGTGTATTCGTCCTCGAAATAGACTATGTAATCATTGGCGTAAAAAATATAATCAACTCCTTTTGTTTGGATCATTTCAATAGATCTGTCAATCCGCTCATTCTTAAGCGAGCTTATAAAGTCTTCATTAAAAAAACTACCAAGGATAAAATTCTTTGGAA
>CACYDO010000322.1 GCA_902773165.1 uncultured Ruminococcus sp.
CATATATTGCAGCTCGTTTCATACACTATCACCTCTGCTGCTATATTAGCATTAAGTACACTCTATTGCAACGTCTGATTGGTAGAATTATAGGGGATAGTAGAAGAATAGTTTGGTGGTTATTTATCACCTTATATTTAGACCGTCCTTCGGATCACAAGTCCGTTGGGCGGTCTTTTTTTTTGCGTTTAGAACAAGGCATCGTATTTATTACCCGATGAATGCTCGTGGGCTTTTATTAATGAAGAGAGTATGCCCTTCATTTCTTGAAATTCCAATCTATATGGGAAAAGCGGGTCAAGAAGGGCATCGTGTAATTCGGAATCCTCTTCACGCACATGCTTTATATCTGCACAACATACATAACCGGCATGATCTATAGATTCATATTCAGATGTATCATCAATTTCACTTTTCTTCAAGATGAAGCAATCATCGCCATCGTCTGCCCAAAAGAACTCGTCCTGTAAGTAATCGTCATCGTATGGAAGGATATTTTGTATTTCACTACGAATAATCCCTTTTCTTTTTAGTATCTCTCTGTATATGAAAGACTGTGGTCTGTTGTCTTCGGGGTCTGCTTCTCCAACAGAATAGATTATTTCGGGATAAATCAGCTCTAAATAATCCCAAAAGCCATCTTCCGTAGTGATGTTACATTTTGAGAATAGATCTTCAAGGTATGGTATGAATATAAGTTTATCAATTTTTTGCGGTGTCATATCGTAAAGCATATTAAAGGTTTCGTCCGCGCCTACGCAATGGAAGTTATCCTCAAAGAATTGACCGATTAGCGCAAATCTATCATCAAAGCTTTTTGACAAGTGAAGTGCGCAAAAATACTCTTGAAAAGATCGATGGATAAAACTATATTTGCCGGAGTCAAAGTACATTAAACATAGATTAGCTGTGAAGTCTGCTTTTAAGTTTTCAAAAGTAATAGGTTTGTCGATTTTATCGATAACCTTCAATTCATTATAAAACTCTTTGAAAGATTCCTCCGTAAACGAGAATTGTCGTGCAATATACGTTCTTGTACAAAATTCCTCCAGCACTTTAGCAAACTCTTCGGGGAACATTTGAGTACGATATGCTCTGTCGAATCCGATTTTTGTGCTGTCATGTCTTTCAGCAAGTGTCCAAAAAGCATCTTCGTAAAACGCATACATCTTTTGAGGAATCTTTGAATTGCGCTCAAAGGTTAAAAGCATGATAGTCAAGAGTAACGGAATTTCCAAAAAGTCGCTGTGTGTATCATATAAAGATTTATCCACCTTTTCTCTGAAAACTTTCTTTAATTCGGGTGTTTCAGGGCGATAATTCAGATGATCGATAAGCTGCAATGCCTGTTCTTTTGTGAAAGGGGCAAGCTCGAACACTTCAAATTTAGTTAATCGAATGAAATCGGAAACAGGACGTGAGCAAAGTATAAAGCTGTTTTGCGGGTATCGATCTGCAAGATCAGCAAGTTTCTGTTCAAATGTCTTGATTAAACCTTTCCTTATCTCGTCCATTCCGTCAAGGAGAAACACACATTTGCCTTCTTTAAGATAGTTCTCTATATCGCTGATTTCCGTTGATTCTTTAATAAAGTCAATAAGATTTGTATGATCCTTTCTGAAATTCCTTAATGTAAGCACAACGGGTAACTTTTCATAGGTATCATAATTTTTTATGAGTTTCAGTACAAGGTGATGGATAAGCATTGTTTTACCGAGACCGCCTGTACCTACGATAACCATGAACTTTTTCTTAAAGCTGAGAATTATGTTATCGGGCTTAACACGTTCCCTACGACCATAAGTATAAACGTATAAATCGTTTGGGATATAAAAATCATCAACAGGTACGGGACGATCATAGTAAAGAAGAGTCTTTATTTTATAAAACCGTTCTGTAAGTCTGGCAAAGTATCGGAGTCTCTCAACAGTCCCATCTGCATCTATGTTTTTTGCTTTTGTTGCAGCTTTAATTATATTGCAAAATACTGTAGCAAGATCATCACCAATATCCATTGCGGAGATGGGAGTTAACTGTTCATAAAATGCTTCTGAAATATTTGATGCCTGTTCGTCGGAGCATACGTCATATATGTAAGTTGAGAAACATGACGGTTCAAGATATGGAGTTATTTTTTTAGCTATACCGCCGATAGACCTTCTTCCGTTATAAAAGGATCTGTATGCAGATAACTCGTAATCATCTATGGGGTTGTTATCACCATTGTACGATACAATGTTATGAAAAAGTTTCTTAGTAAACTCTCCCGAATTGCTGTCTCCACCTATAAAACGATAAATAATTTTTGAAAAATCTGAAAAATTCAAGTAGCACACCTCAAATCTTGCGACAAACTGAATCTTGATTTTTGTCGCAACGTGTCGCAAGTAAGTTTTAATGAAAAATAAATGGCTTGAAACGGCTGTTTACAAGTATGAGCTTGCGACAAATCGTTTTGTCGCACAGCGTCGCAATGCGTTACGCACGAATTTTTAAATTGTAGTAGAATATAATCAGTGGTTGAGAGAAAAACAGCCGAGCAGAAACCGACAAGGATTTCTGATAAAAAGTCTATTTTTTTATTATACCACTAACAATTACATATATCAAGACCTGATTTGCAATAAGGGTTGGAGGATACATAGAGTCGATTTCTTATTTTGAGAAACGGCATGCGTACCCTTACTTCGTTATGCCCAAATCAGGCATCGGAGTCTGTGTACGTCAATGCACGGGCTCTTTTTTGTATCCTTTCCCGACTTAACAGGTTAGGAGAAGGTGATACCCAATGCCGTAATTAACCAAATCCATCAACATCAATATTTCACGGAGGTAAAA
>CACYDO010000323.1 GCA_902773165.1 uncultured Ruminococcus sp.
CCCGACAAGCCCGATGATACCGACGCAGAGGTCACAAGCGGAGATATCGTTTACAAGCCGCTTCCCGATGATACAGCGATCATAACAAAGATCAATTCAAAGGACTCGGTTGTCACTATTCCCGAAAAGGTAGACGGAAAGAAAGTAACTGCGATTTCAGCAAACGTTTTCAAGGATAATCCGGATATTAAAGCTGTTGTTATCGGCAGCGGTGTTTCGCAGATAGACGAGAACGCTTTTGCAGGCTGCGACGGACTTCTTATCTATGGTGAAAAAGGCTCATATGCAGAAGAGTATGCGGCGGAAAACAGCCTTGATTTCGTTAATATGTACAATATTTACGGTGATGTTGACGAGGACGAAGCTATAACCTCGGGCGACAGCCTGACGATTCTCAGAACGAGCATAAATCTCGGCACATTTACAAAGCCACAGCAGATATATGCCGATGTCAATATTGATGAAATTATAGACAGCTCCGACGCACTACAGGTTCTCCGTTACAGCGTAACCTTACCTGCAAACGAAAATGTAGGTCAGCCTGTTAAGATATAAACTAAAAATTTCCCCCGGTGCATATGCTTTGCGCTTATGTGCCGGGGAGTTTTTATGTTTATTGTAAAATAAGACAGAAAATGTGTAAAATGCATTGACACGGAGTTTTGTGATATGAGATAATAATATTAACCAAATAAGCCGCACTGACCGTGCAGTTAAAAAGGAGATGGCTGTATGAAGAGTATAAAATTAAAAAGGGCAATGACTGCATTTATTGCCGCGCTGCTTGTCGCTGTGCAGTTTATTTCGCTTCCGGCAAATGCCGAAAATGATGAAATACAGACGGTGGAGGAGCTTTCTTATGAAAAGCGTGCTGATGTCGAGCAGGCTGTTAAAGATTATATTGAGGAAAAGAAGGAAAGAACGCCGTCTGTTGCGATCAGTGTTTTTGAAGGAGATAAGGATATCTGCACCGTGATATGGGGAGAAGCGGATATGAACACTCAACGCTTGATCTCATGCTTTCGCCTACGTGGGAATTTGCCGACGGAACGCCAAGAATATGCCACGGTTTTTTCTATACTCCGATAAAGGACGGACTTTACGGTCACGGCGGCAATACCGAGGGCTGTTCGGCAGACCTCCAGCTTGATCTGAAAAACAAAACGGGCTACGTTATGCTTATAAATTTGCAGAGCGAGCGCATTTATTCGACAGGTCTTTCCGAGCTGCTTTTTGGCAAGCAAAATCTTCCGACAGAAAGCGGATTTGAAAAGGTCGATCTTGCCGGTCACTATAAGATGGGCAGAAGCTGCGGCGGCGCAGGAATGATGAGAATTGCGAGCGTATTTGAAGATGACTTTAAGGTCTCGCCGCAAGGAGATAGTTTTACCGGCTCAAGAGGCGTTGCAAAAATGACGCAGATATCCGACGCATTTGTTGAAGCGGAACTTATAAACGGCGTAAAGCATTATTACGGCATAAAAAAGGATGCTAACGGCGATCTTGCCGCACTGGAGTCGTTCCAGGCGATCGACTATGTAAAGCAGAGCGACGTGCAGTATATTACAGACATCACTATGATAGTGCTTTTTATCACTTCGATTGCAGTTATGGCGGTTCTGTTTGTCATTCACGCTGCTCGCCTGAAAAAGTTCAAGGGGCAGCCCGAGGAGCAGTTCAAAAGATCAGAGAAGACAGCCGCGCTTGCCGGGTTCATTATCTTTATAGAGCTCGTTTTGATCGGGCTGAATCTGTATTTGTTCTTATATTCGGGCATTGTGGTTCACAGCATAGCGGCAGTTTTGCTTTGCGCACTTGCTTTTGTAGAAGCTGTAATGCTCGTAAGATGTTATTTTTGCAGTGAAAAACCGCAGAACAAAATTCTTCTTTACGCAGAAACACTGTGCAGCGTCTTCACTATAGTTGGAATAGTTTACTGGACACTTTATCAATCCTGTGGGTTCTGATACATAAAAATAATCTCCTACACCGCCGTTATAACACGGAGTGTGGGAGATTTTGTTATGCTTGTAATTTGCTGACATCATACCCCAGATGTGCAAGAAAGCATTTACAGCTTTCAAATATCTCGTCATACGTAACGTCAAAATTTCCCGAGTACCACGGATCTGCGATATCGCTGCCGAGATCGGAGTATTCAGTCAGCAGATGGACCTTGCCTTCTGTATCGTCCCTGATTATGCGGCAGAGGTTAACGAAATTATACCGCTCCATAATAAAGATGTAGTCGTAATGCTTGTAATCGGCGATATCGAACTGACGAGCGCAGCGGCGAGAAAACGGGATACCCTTTTCTCTGAGCTTTCTCTTTGCCGGCGGATACATATCGTTGCCGATCTCCTCACGGCTTGTTGCGGAGGAAGCGACTTCAAAATCATCTTCCGCGCCAAGCTTTCGCAGCATATATTTAAAAATAAACTCTGCCATCGGACTGCGGCAAATATTGCCGTGGCAGACGAACATAACCTTTGTCATAGGGGTACTCCTTTTGTAGTTTTATGGATTTATTTATGGTTTTCAGATGTTTCTGATAACCTTTTGATATAGTCACTTTTGCTGCCGTCCCATAA
>CACYDO010000324.1 GCA_902773165.1 uncultured Ruminococcus sp.
ATAAAGCCGGGGGCGTATTTCTTTACAGATAATAACGATTACATTGTTGACATCGACGAACACGGAGAGGTTATGTTCGATGAGGAATACTGGAGTAAGATCCAGGAAGCCATCGACGCAGCGGAGCAAAGTGAAAGCAAGACCGGAAGCTTTAAGCTTACAAAGAATGCAACAAGCGTATACGATCAAAATATAGAGATCCCTGATGACGTCACCTTTGAGCTTGACCTGAACGGATATACGCTTGACAGAAACATAGGCGAATTTTATGGACAGGTGGACAGCGCCCCCGTTATTGAAAACAAAGGCACACTAACGATCAAGGACAGCTCCGGCGATAACAGCGGCGTGATAAAAGGCTCCGGTTCACATGAGTCTTATCAGACGACGCAAGGAGCAATAATCAATTCCGGTACACTGACCTTAGAAGGCGGCACAATAACCGAAAACTGCGCAGCCTGCGGCGCAGTTTTCAACAGCGGCGTCTTTAATCTGTTTGGCGGCGTTATCACGGGAAACAGAAACAATGCAAACGAATCTGCGGGTGTATTCAACTCCGGCACTGTTAATATCAAGGGCGCTCCGAAGGTTTACGGAAACATAACCGAAGGCAGCAGCAATGGATTCTACGGCAGTCAGGGAATTTCGAGCGGATTAATAAATGTAGTAGGCTCGCTCCAAACCGAAACCGACAGTGCAAACATTTATGTCAATACTTCGGGAACGAAAACCTTTACAAGTGGCTACAGCAAATTTAACTCAGAAGACCCGAAGAAGTTTTTCAAGCTTGAAGATCAGTTATCAGCCAATTACGAGATCAAATGGAACAAGGCGCGTACAGAGGCTTTAGCTATTTCAACGCGCGGATACGACGCATACAAAATCACCGGCGCGAAGCTTCAGCTTGACGATCGTGTAGGAATCAAATTTTATTTTGACCTTCCTAAAGGAGACACAGTTTACATGGAGTGCGAGTGGGGTCCTGAAGGGACAAAGAATACAAAGGAGATGACGCCGAGTAATGATCCCGATTACTCCTGGAGCGACAACAATCTGCTCAGTATAGCTCCAAAGGAGGTCGGCGACGACATTGCGATCAAAATCTACGAGGCTCGGGAGTTAACGTATAACAGTGAAACGGGTTGCAACGAATACGGCGAGCTTGGCGAGCTGCTTTACGAAACTGTTTACAACGTCAACAGCAATTATATTCAGGAAATAATCGCAGACGGAACTAAGGAGGACTCCGAGCAGGAGTACACTGCTGCTCAAAGACAAATGGCAGCGGCGGTTGCAAACTACTGCGCGGCTTCTCAGACGTATTTCAGCTACAATGCAGATAATCTTGTAAACGCCGGCCTTTCCTACACTCCGAGCAGCGGCGTAGAGCTGATAAGCGGTCTTACAGGCGTAACGTCCGAGCAGCCTGAGGATTACAAGGACAGCGAAGGAAACGTTAAGATTTCGTATTACGGTACGTCGATGATACTCCGCGATAAGGTCGTTATGAGACATTATTTTTGGGTTGACGACATTGATACACCTCTTTGGGGTTGTATCAACAAGGATGGCATAGGTGCAGAACAATATACGCTTATACAGTTTGAAGAGAACAGTCATTACTTCTATCTTGATTCTGTAGGAATTTCACCCCAAAACTTCTTGGGAGATTATACGGTGACAGTGAAGTCTAAGGATTTTATATACTGGTACTGGTCTGATAAAAATCAGACGTATATGAATTATACGTATAACCCTGTCGATTACATATATCTTGCCTGCACCAGGGGCGACGAAAAGACAAAGGCAGCGGCAGAGGCTTTGTATTACTACGCTCAGGAAGCAAAAATCTATACCGATGCAAATTGACGGCAGGAGGTAAAATAAATGAAGCAGTTGAATAAATATGAAGTACCGCAAATGGAAATTCTTACATTTGATGATGAAGATATCGTCACATCAAGCGACCCCCACGCAAAGGCTGAAAACGAGATGGATATTTTCGGCAAGAATGACATCTGATAAGGTTAGGCTAATACCGCCTAACGAATCAGCACTAATACTAATATTAAAACCTTTAAATTAAAATATTAAAAAAATTTTATTGAGTTTTAGTATAAATCTGCTTGAACACATCGGGCGTCATTTCATCGAGAATGATCGTATCCCGAGTCTTTGCGGCAGTCACACACATTTGCCTGATATCACCCTTGCTCACAATGAGTGAGGGTGTTTTTTTGCCGCCGATACGCACATCTGCACCACGATTATCGCTGTTTCCACGCTTTCGGCGAAGCAGATGAACAGTCGTTAACCTCTGTCCGGCATGGAATAGGCGGCAAGCCGCCGCTGTTTGTTATACTGTTTTATAATTAAACCCCTTAAAGCTTTTAATCAGAAAACGGTATTATTTAGTTAGTGTAAAATATTAGTGGGCGACCTAAAACGCGGAGACCAACTGACCGCCACAGCAAAGTAAAATCGGAACTGCCTGTCGGTGCATACCGACCCACCGTTAGTTTATAATTTTAGTAGGCAGCCAAAAACGCGGAGACCAACTGACCGCCACAGCAAAGTA
>CACYDO010000325.1 GCA_902773165.1 uncultured Ruminococcus sp.
AGCGGCACCTCCGTTTAATCGGTAAATTTAGCCTCCCTCTAAAAAAGGGCACAAAAATAAAAACCCCTTTACGAGGTACTTTAAATTTTAACACACTTTCGCAATTCTGTCAAGAGTATTTCTTACTTTATTTGCGCATTTTCGGTAATTTTATAATTAAAGCAGGTCTGTGAATTCAGCGATCTGCGTTTCAAGCGTCTGATCCATCACTTCGTCCAGAAAGACTGCACTGCTTGAAGATGAAATATTGTAATCCTTCGTCACAGCATACGTTCCGTCCGTCACCCTTATTATACTTATCTGCTCACTGTATAAGTTGTCGTGAGAAGACGCATAAACAAAGAAACGAAAATCAACATATTCGCCGGGAATTTTCATCAATCTGCCGGGAACACCGGTCGTTAAATTCGTTTTTTTGTTTTCCGAGGAAGAATACGCCGGTGCGTTCTCCGGAGGATCATTGCCGAATTCCTTTATTTTGTAAAAATCTTCTTTCGTAAGGCTGCAATCGCGATACTCATATTTTGCGCCGTTAGCTTCATCTTCACTGTATTTTAATTTGATTTCTAGCGGCGCTGTCTGATAATATTCGGTTATTTCGGGAATATCCTGCTCATATGCGTAGATATTACCGTATATCATAAACATATCGTACCCGGTATCGTTTTTCAGTTTATATATTTTTGCGTAGCTATCTTCACTATATACGAATGCGCCCCAGACATCGCCGTCAATTTCCGCAGAATTCCCGTAAAGAGGAATGCTCTTGATCTCCGTAAGCTTTTTTCCGTCATACATACCGAAATATCCACCGTCACCATACTCGGCAGGTATCCTTATATCAATGCCGCTGTACTCGACATGGCTTTCGGCGCGTGCCCGATAATAAGTATGCACAATCACTCCCACAGGAACGGCGGCTGCTGTAAATCCCACTGCGATAAGAACAACAGGCAAAGTCCTCATTATAGGGTGAAAGTTGGTTTCGCCGCGTTTACGCACTCTGACCGATAATATTATTCCCAAAATGAATATAAAAAATCCCGACGCGATCACTGCAAGAGCGATCAGCACTATAACCATTGAAATAAAAGCCATATACCTTTCATATCCTTTATTTTAATTTATATCTCAGCCTGAATTTTTCCATGTATTTATCTATCTTCGATCGGTATTCAACATCATAACTATCCGCTCGTTCCTCAATTGCCTTTTTGAGATTATCAAAAAAGACTTGATAAGTAGCCCGAAACGGCGAATCAGCGTATTCGCAATAGAAACAAACCCCTTCGAAGTTCTCCAATTCAGGCCAGTCACCATCTGCAACATCCTGATTATCGCTAAACACACACAGAATCGAATTTAACTGTACACCCATTCCCTGCATAAAATACTCAAGTGTCTCAAGCAGATAAACACACATACACATACGTTCTATATATCTGTACATTAACCAATCATTCTCACAGGCTTTATCATTCATATTTCCTCCAGATCATTATTAGCAAGATGATAAATAAGCCGAGCGTTTATAAAACGCCCGGCTCAGAAAAATGCTGGATAATCAATACCTATGATCGGACATACGGCTCAAGAGCTTTGCGGAGGGAACCGTAAAACCACAGGTATTTGAGTTGCTATGCAAATGAACTGTTCGTCAATACCTTTTCGTCTCTGCTTGTCTAATTTTCCTTATTCAGAACAAATTGTCCTAAGCATAAATTGAAAATTTATTTCTTCACAGTTCAAATCATAGCGGCAGGCGAGCTTGTCGCCGTACAAGATGCAAATAATCAGCAGATTTTATCAGTCGATCTCCACAACAACCTTAGTGTTCTTTCTGATAGCTGCTGCTCTTGCAACTGTGCGGATTGCCTTGGCAATTCTGCCCTGCTTTCCGATAATGCGACCCATATCGTCCTCAGCCACATGAATATGGTACACAATTGCACCGTCTTCATTCGGCTCACTCGCTTCAACACTGACTGCGTCAGGCTGTTCAACGAGACCCTTGGCGATAGTTAAGAGCAATTCTTCCATCTAAAGTATTCCTTTCCGATTGAATTTTTTGCAGGCCCCCTGCAGCAAAGACAGCCGAAATTACCCAATTACATTTGCTTTTTTCAGCAAAGCTCTTACTGTATCTGTCGGCTGTGCACCTGTAGCCATCCATTTCTGAACCTTCTCGGCATCAACCTTGAATACAACAGGCTCTGCAGCAGGATTGTAATAACCGATCTCCTCGATGAATCTTCCGTCTCTGGAGTATCTGCTGTCAGCAACTACAATACGATAGAACGGAGC
>CACYDO010000326.1 GCA_902773165.1 uncultured Ruminococcus sp.
CATACCGGGCATTGAAGCTCTTGCACCCGAACGAACGGAAACGAGAAGCGGATTCTCCTTATCGCCGAACTTCTTGCCTGTGATCTCCTCCATCTTAACGATGTATTCATTGATCTGAGCCTGGATTTCATCGTTAATTTCTCTGCCGTCCTCGTAATACTGTGTGCATGCCTCTGTTGTGATTGTGAAGCCCTGAGGAACGGGAAGACCGATATTGGTCATTTCTGCCAAGTTAGCACCCTTACCGCCGAGAAGCTCACGCATGTCTGCGTTACCCTCTTTGAAAAGGTACACCCATTTCTTAGCCATTGCAATTACCTCCTGATAAATAAAATAATTACGCACGGGAAAAATCGCGCTCCGTCGCAATACCCGGAGTATAACAATTCCCAGCCTATACGTCATTATAACAGAATATTGAAAAAAAATCCAGTGTTTTATGAAAAAACTCCGAAAAATTTCTTAAAATTTTCTATCTAATGGTTAAATTTATACCTCTGTCATTTATATCTCCGGATCGGTATTATTTTTTCTTATTTGTTCAGACCTAACACAACAGGTTCTCTGTGTATAGGTGTGCTCTTCTTTAGTTTTTTTGGCTGTCGATTCATTTTGCATAAATTACTTTGGTTTTATAAATTAACCATAAAAAACTGACTTGTTATGTGCCTTAATGTGGGCGAAACATTGAAAATTGTCATTTATTGCGTTTAATGCCGAAAAATGACTTGCAAAAAATCAAAAGTATGAGATAATATAATAAGGAAATTTATCTTGCGCTGCTGCGGCATTCGTGCGATATTTCACATATCCGATCTATTGTCCGCAAAGGGTAGGATAACTTTAAAAAGAGAGGTAATATATGGGGGTCTCAGCGATCATTCTTGCCGGCGGTGAAGGCAAGAGAATGAAATCCGATAAGCCTAAGGCGCTTTCGCTCGTTCTGGGCGAGCCTATGCTGCGTTGGGTTCTTAACGCCGTAACAGGCGCGGATATCACCAATATCTGCGTACTCACGGGCTTTGCCAAAGAGTACATAGAGGAATATCTTACGGAATACGCTCAGCAGACCGGCATTAAAACGCAAACCGCTGTCCAGCTTGAAAGACGCGGTACGGGTCATGCCGTAATGATGTGCAGCGATTTTCTCAAAGACAACGTCGGCGATGTTGTTATCTTAAACGGCGACGCTCCGTTTATTGACAGCGAAACTATCAAAGCAAGCTATGAGCTGCACAAGAGAAGCGGCTCTTCGGCAACGGTCATTTCCGCAAAGCTTGACGATCCGTTCGGCTACGGAAGAATTATCCGCGACGAAAACGGCAATGTTGCCAAGATAGTAGAGCAGAAGGACGCAAACGAGGAACAGGCTAAGGTCAGCGAGGTCAACTCGGGCTGCTACTGGTTTGATTCCGGCGATCTTCTCGGTTCGCTCGATAAGCTTACCGACAACAACGCAGGCGGCGAGTATTATCTTACCGATACTTTGGGAATACTTCTTTCACAGGGTAAAACAGTCTGCGCATATGCTGCGGACAATGCTAACGCTGTTCTCGGCGCGAACGATCCGGCTCAGCTTGAACAGCTGAATGAAATTGCAAAATCACTAAAAAAATAATATACAATAAAATGGGAAGTTCTAAACCAAAATAAATGTAAAGGAGCTTTTTAGTATGAATTTTCACGGTAAAGACATCAAGATCTTTGCAGGCAACGCAAGCAAGGACGTAGCTCAGGCTATTGCAGGCTGTCTGAATCTGCCTTTGGGCAAATCGGAAACTACGACATTTTCCGACGGTGAGATCAGTGTATCTCTCCACGAATCTGTAAGAGGTTCGGACTGCTTTATTGTACAATCGACCTGCGCTCCCGTCAACAACAATCTCATGGAGATCCTCATCATGATCGACGCCATGAAGCGTGCTTCGGCTGCAAGCATTACGGTTGTTATGCCCTACTACGGCTACGCAAGACAGGACAGAAAAGCCAAGGCTCGTGATCCGATCACAGCTAAGCTTTGCGCAGATCTTATCACATGCGCAGGTGCAGACAGAGTTCTTACCATGGATCTTCACGCTAATCAGATCCAGGGCTTCTTCAACATTCCCGTAGACCACCTTTACGGCGCAGGTCTGCTGGCAGATTACATGAAGCAGAAGGTCGGCGCAAACGAAAACGACGAGTGGATCGTGGTTTCTCCCGATCTCGGCAGCGTTACGCGTTCCAGAAACTTTGCTTCAAAGATCGGTGCCGGTCTTGCTATCATCGACAAGAGAAGACCGAAGGCAAACGTTTCCGAGGTAATGAACATCATCGGTGACGCACGCGGCAAGAAGGTCGTTCTCGTTGACGATATGATCGACACAGCAGGTACTCTCTGCAACGCTGCAAACGCTATCGTTGAGCGCGGCGGTGCAACAGAAGTGTATGCCTGTGCAACTCACGCCGTTCTTTCCGGTCCGGCTATCGAGCGCATTAAGAACAGCGTTCTTAAAGAGGTCGTTCTCCTTGACACCGTTCCCGTAACGGAAGACCGAATGATCGACAAGTTTACAATTCTCCCCGTAGCTCCTCTCTTCGCCGATGCTATCGAGAGAATCTACGCAGACAAGCCGGTATCTCCGCTCTACAAATAACCGGGCAGGCGCCCGGGGGCAGTTCCGTTTTTACTTAAACGTAACGGATAGTTGATCTCCGCGCCGCCGGTCAGAAGCTATATAGCGTGATACCTTTAGCGTAATACCTTTATTAATTAAGTGTATTATTTGATTTGTCCGGTTTCTATTATTTACCAAACTAATAAAATAATTAATTTTGCAATTTTCGGGTGGGCATATTGTCCGCCCTTAATTGCGTATAATATACGAAAAAAGGAAGAATACAATGTTCTTTAAAAGCAAAAATTCTCCGCTTACAGGCGGTTACACTCACATTATCGCCGGGCTGGGAAATCCCGACAGAAAGTACGAAAATACGCGCCACAACGCAGGCTTTATCGCCGTTGACGCCATTGCGGACAAATGCGGCGTCAGCCTTACCCGGCTTAAATACAAATCGTACTGCGCAGGAGCTGAGATAGGCGGCGCAAAGGTACTCCTTATGAAGCCGACTACGTATATGAATAATAGTGGTCAGGCTCTTGTCGAGGCGATGAATTTCTACAAAATCCCCCCCGAGAATTCGCTTATAATATTTGATGATATATCACTTGACGTCGGCAAGCTTCGTATCAGGCGAAAGGGCAGCGACGGCGGACAAAAGGGCATGCGCAGCATTATTTATCTCAGCGGAAGCGACACTTTTCCGAGGATAAAGATCGGAACAGGCGCAAAGCCCGAGGGCTGGGAGCTTGCAGACTGGGTGCTTTCGCGGTTTAATGACAGCGAAAGAAAGCTTATCGACGAAGCAAGCG
>CACYDO010000327.1 GCA_902773165.1 uncultured Ruminococcus sp.
ACTGTAACTTTGCCATCGTTAACAACTGCAAGACCGCCAAGACCTGCGCTGTCACCGTTGACAACAACGACCCATTCTCCGGGAAGACTGCCGCCTGAAAGCGTAATCGTTTTATCCTCAGCAGCCGCATTGAAGATAAGCGCCGCATATTTCCACTGTTTGTCGGAAGTAAGCTTATTTTCTAAGGTATAAGCGATAACGCCCTTATCTGTGTTTATAAAGCTTATGCTCTTCGCCGTTGCGTCGGTGGGGTCGGTGAACGGAGCAAAATTCTTTCTAATCTCGATAAGACCTGCATAATACTGCACGAGATCGTCATATTCATTTCTTCTCTGCCAATCAAGACGATTGATCTTAGATGAAGAACGATAGGAATTTTCGTCGCCGTGCTTCGTTCTTGCAAATTCCTCGCCTGCCTGGAAGAAATTAATGCCCTGAGAAGTCAGCGAAAGCGCTGCCGCCAATTTATTCATCGAAACGAGCGTTTCATTTCTGAAATCATAATCATTGGGAGAACCGCTTGTTGCGGTGAGCTTATCCCAAAGGGTATAGTTATCATGGCAGGAATTATATGTAACCGTCTGCGTAGGAACAGCAGCCCAGTTTCCGATCTCCGCAGTAATACCCGATTTGACCTGAGCCTGTCCCTGACCGCCCTGAATGTAACCGCCTTCCGAGGCATTAAAATTGCTGCCCTTTACACCGTCGCGGAAACCATCATTGAACGCGCCGATACGCTCGCCCATCTTCTTTACATTCTGCTGATTTGCCATTACCGTACCCGGCTCAGCGCTTGTGGACATATTCCAGCCTTCGCCGTACATAAGTATTTTTTCTCCGCCTTCAAGCTTATCAAGAGCCTCGCGGATAGCCTTCATTGTTTCAACGTCGTGCAGACCCATAAGGTCAAATCGGAAACCGTCTATATGGTACTCAGAAGCCCAGTAAACAACAGAATCCACCATAAATTTACGGAACATAAGGTGTTCGGAAGCAGTATCATTTCCGCAGCCGGAACCGTTTGACCATGTACCGCTTTCTGTAAATCTGTAATAGTAATCGGGCACTGTCATATTAAACCAGGACTTTGCACCCTCGTATGTATGATTAAACACTACGTCCATTACAACGCCCATATCGTTATCATGGATCGACTTGATCATCTGCTTGACCTCGTTGATCCTGACGTTACCGTCGTAAGGATTGCTTGAATAAGATCCCTCGGGAACGTTGTAGTTTTTCGGATCGTAGCCCCAGTTAAACTGATCTTCCTTTGACGATTCGTCAACCGAACCGAAATCAAAGATAGGCAAAAGCTGAACGTAATTAACGCCAAGCTCCTTCAAATAATCAAGTCCCGTTGTACAGTCGCCCTTACCGCCGACTGTAGTTCCTGTTTCGGTAAAAGCAAGGTATTTTCCTCTGTTTTTCTCACTGACTCCGCTCTCGGGATCGCTTGAAAAATCTTTAACATTGACCTCCCAGACGATAGCCTCCGACTGACTGTCAACAGAAACATGCTTGTCGCTGTCCCAACCATCGGGGTTTGTTGAAGGAAGATCAACGATCATACCGCGGTTTCCGTTTACGCCTGCCGCTTTAGCATAAATATCAACCGTTTCCTTACCCTTTTTTCCATTGTAAACGTAATACGTGTAATACTTGTTTTTTAGATCTCCCTCAACCGTAGCCGACCATACGCCTGTTTTTTCATCGTAGGTCATATCGGTCGCAGAGATATATTTGCTGTTTTCCTCTTCATCGCTGCCGGAAGCGTATAACAGCACCTGGATCTTTTGCGCTGTCGGCGACCACACCTTGAAGGTCGTTGATTCTGCCGAGTATACCGCGCCCAGGTCGTTTCCGTTATAGGCAAGCTTATCCAATTCTGCCACTGAGTTCTCCTCCGCCTGTACTGTAGACTTTGGCTCTCCATCTGTGCTGCTGTCGCTCTCCTCTTCGCCTTCTTCCGATTCTTCGGAAACGTCTTCTTCCCCGAAAACTAGGTCTTGCTGAAAAACATCATTTCCTTCCGGAATATTAAGCGCTTCATCTCCGAAAGTTAGTGTATCATCTTCCGATAAACCGTTATCATCGGCTAAAGCGTCGCCTTCCGCTAAAACGTCCTCTTCCTCTTCATCAAACGTTTCGGCAAGGACACTGCTGCTAACAATGGGAGCCGCCAAAATTACGGCGGCAAAGACACTGCACAAAAATTTCTTAACTTTTACTTTATCCACTTTACTTCCTCCATCAACATAAACCGCAAAACAGCTGTACACACTCATAAAAACCGTTCCGCGCCCATATCCATATGTGCAAAAAACGAGAAAACAGAGGATTAACAAAGCCGCAGAAGCCATGTGCAGACCGCCGCATATCACTACTATTTTATCATTTTTTCACGAAATTTTCAATTATCATTGCTCATTTATACTATAATAATTGTTCACAAAATTTCAACGATTTTTTTGCACATTATGATATTTATACAAACATATGAATCGCATCTACACCACATCTATAAGGCATTGTGTATCTATCATTCAGCACTTTCGGCAAGCTCTGCTGCGCAGGCCTTGCAGACATACTTTGATTTGTAAGAAACTAGCTCTTCATCTTTTCCGCAGAAAATACAAACGGGGATATACCTTTTTAAAATAATTTCGTCATTGTTTGTATAGACCTCCAACGGATCATTTGTATTCAGCCCCAGACTTCTGCGAAGCCGAACCGGAATAACAATTCTGCCCAATGAATCCACTTTACAAAGATCGCCTGACTTTTTCATTATAATCTCACTCCTTAAATAAATAAATAACCCATCAACAAATATTTATATATCTAAATCATTACTGTCATAGATTACAGTAATGGATTATACAAATATACTACATCATAATCCGTTTTTTGTCAACCT
>CACYDO010000328.1 GCA_902773165.1 uncultured Ruminococcus sp.
CGTCCCGCTGGGTCGGCGTCCTTTGATCGCCGAGCCATTCCTTGTAATGCTTTCCTTTTCGCCGGGGATGCTCCACGATGGAATACCCGTTTTCAACGCAGATAAAATCGTTCAGACGGCGCAGGGCTTTGGACGATCCCCAAAAATTCCGAAACTTTCGCTGATGATCCAGCGTGACGGCACTGATGATAATATGGTTGTGAATGTGGCGTTTGTCGGTATGCGTGGCGACGATATAGGCGTTTTTTCCTTTTGTAAAACGCTTCGCCAGCTCCTGCCCCAGCCGATTGGCTTCCTCCGGCGTGATCTCACCCGGCCGGAAGGATTGCCGGAGATGATAGGCGATCACATCGTCCTTTCCCCGCTGCCTGCCGGTGATCTTTTTGTATTCCTGCTTCATGTAGAGGAACTCCGCCTCCGCAAGGCCAGGATTGCAGCCATACGCGGTAACGAGATTGCCGCCCTCCGTTTTTTCGGGATTCTTCACATAGTTGATCGTGCGGTAAACGGTCGTTTTCACCGTGCCGTTTCTTGGCGCATGAAGAGGGATCAAATTACTTGTTGCCATAGTTCCTCCTTGCAATTTTCGCTATTTGGTACAATGTATCAGGAAAAGCAAGATAAGAATTCATTTATCGAACACATCTATACGATCTGCATTAATACAAGCAAATTTGCGAAATCGACTTATTTCGTATCTTTCCGTGCTTTTTCACCCTTTCAAGCACTATAATTTATCAAAGGGGGTAGTGTCTGTGAAATCTTACGCATTATTGATTAAAAATCTGGATAAACCACCTTCATTGATATTATGTAATGATAACAATAAGTTGCGTCCTATTCCTTCTTTTCTATACAATAAAGCATGGTAACGATTAGATTTTATTTGTGAGATGGAGTTGATTTGCCGTGAATACTTTTCATAAATGTTTATATATAATAGCTTGCGATATGCTGGCTTTCTTCATTTGGAATGTATATGATTATGTATTTTATCATTCATTTTTCTGGTTCCCAATCGCTTGCTTGTTTTTGTCAATTATCATATCCATTTATCAAATGAAAATGTTTAAAAACAAGCTTGAGATAATTCCTGTACGAATTGATGAAATGAATCTTCGAGGCGTTGATGCTGTCAGCGCTGTGATGACAGGAATATCGTATCTATTTATTTTTTCATTTTTGATTCCTAAAGATTCTCCGGGGATAAAGACAGAAACAATAATCATATCAAGTTCCATTTTGCTTCAGTTCATTTTCTCGATATTGACCGATAATCTTCCCTATGATTTGTTATACCTATTAAGAGGATTTGCATATAGGCAGGTAAAAATTGACGGTATTGAGCAGTTGCTGTTATGCAAAAAGAAAATCAGGAATAAAGCATCAATAAAACATGTCACCATTCCATTTAGAGGATTTCTTGTAAATATAGAGCAGAAATAAGGAGAAGATGAACAATGAATGCTTTTCAAACAGTATTTGCCTGGCTCAAGGACGATTCTATACTCCGAATTAAGCTTACATCCGATGCTCAAGCAGTACTTAACGAACTGCTAATCGTGGCTGCTGATAAGTACCAACAATACTCATATGTTGAGTATAATGATTATAAGGTTGAAGAAGAAGAAGCATATTGCATTGAGCAGTTTAGGAACTTGCCATCAACTATTCAAGAAACGCTTATCCCCGTCAATGCGGAAACGGTTGGCAAAGCAGAAGTTGAGATGCATGATATCAAAGCGTTCATATTCCCGTACAGAATAAACGAAGGACAGTATTTTGCTTTTCAAGCTCCACGCAAGGAAACAAAAACATTGCGTGGTGGTCTAAAACTATTTCATGATGTCGATACATACAAAATTTATGATAGAAGTATTATCACGATTACCGGGGACATTGATTGTGTTGCAGTCGATGGTACTTTAAGATTTCACAGCGAGTATTTTGCAAGGCAAATTTTCCCTTTGTCAGATTACTACCGTGAAGCGACTGATGAAGATGTATCTACTTTTATCACAAACCATAACTTGTCATTTGAAGATAGTGAAAGCTTTTCTATGATGTCACAGGACAGGATCATGAGAACAAAGATTGCCGTATTATTGGACAGAAATTTTTTTACACAGTTTTCAGCTGATGAGATTCAACAGAAAGCAAGATCGGTAATCCCGAGTATAAACTGTGTTCGTGATGGAAGAATATACTTCCCTAATAATAAAGCTTCTTGCAAACGGTTGCTCAAACTGTTCTGTGATGAGATTTATCAGGGAATATACTCTAGTGAAGTATTTGAAACCAACTCTAAGCGAAAAATCACAATATAAGAACTGTTTACAGTATCTGTTATTATATATTTGCCCCGTATTCGTGGCAGCCAGCCACAGGCTAGGGACGTCTCATTGCCTAAGCTGTACAATGGGAAGGTAATGGCCTGACGGATCTGCAAGAGCAATAATCTCGTTTGAAAGTCAGTTAGCCAACCTTCCATTGTGTAGCGTTCGATTTGACCAGGTTGAGCGACCCAAATGGGGACGCTCGTGTCAGCGAATAGAGCGAACAGATAGAATCGGCGATTCACAAACCCTGCTTTCTCTGTCAATTACATTAATCAAGTAAGAAAACTTAGTTGAGCTTGTATCCAGTTTGTTAATTTGTTCTGTGATGTCATGAGTTAGTTTTGCCAACGGATGATGTTCCCATTCCTCTTGGGAATAATTCATGAGGCGAAGCACATGCTTAATCTCCTCCTTGGATTTAAATATACTACCAAACTGGGTTTGTATATCGTCTAGGAGTTCGTCAGTAAAGACATAATGTTGAAAAAACAGTTTGACCACATACCCTTTATGAGATTTGTAGTGTGTTCCCTCATCTTCCGAAAAAAGATATGGGAGCACGCTTTATTTATTTATTAGCGCAAGCTGTTCTATCACTTTTCGTAGTTTCTTTTCCACATCATTCAGGATTTCCTTGACTTCTCCAAGTTCGCCTGTATAATATCGCCCCGTGCTGTTGATCCGCTTAGCGAGCTGATTGAGATTGCCGGAGCAGTGCCCCAGAAGCGCGGAGATCGTCCGCAGCTCCGGGACATTCAGCACCAGCACCCGGCCTTCCATGACCATTTTCCGCAGGAACGCTTCCCGGTTGATGATGTTCGCTTCTGCCTGCTTCCGCTCGATGACCGCCATTTCTTCCGGGGTCACGCGGAAACGGATGCGGATGTTTCGGTAGCGTTCCTCCATTACAGCGCTTGCTCCTGTTTCTTCTTCGGCGCGGACGCGGCAGGCTGTGCGGCGTTCCTCTGCGCTTTTTTCAGCTGCTCCGCCAGGGGCAGCCGGGATTTTTGCTCCTGCTCCCGCCGCGTCCATTTGACGAACACATCAAACAGGCCAGGATGCTCCCGCACCATAAAATGCCTGC
>CACYDO010000329.1 GCA_902773165.1 uncultured Ruminococcus sp.
AACGCACGCGATGGCGTCGCGGATAGCGTAGCTGTAATGCGTATACGCTCCGGCATTGATGATAATACCGTCCTTTTGACCGAGAGCTGAATGTATCTTTGAAATTATCTCGCCCTCGCCGTTCGACTGAAATATCTCGATCTCAAAGCCAAGCGCCTTCGCCCACTGACGAACGTCTTCGTTGATAGTTTCGGCGGTTTGCGCGCCGTAAATATTTTTTTCTCTTAAACCAACCATATTGAGATTGGGTCCCAGAATAAAAAGAATCTTCTTGCTCATGGAATTCACTCCTTTTTAATAATGATATAAACGACAAAAAGGTGCGGGCAGCCTACCGACCACGCGCACCTTAATTTCTGACATTAGCGTACAAGCACATTACTTATACTTACGTTTACGAGCTGCCTCGGACTTCTTCTTACGCTTTACCGAAGGCTTCTCGTAAGCCTCTCTTTTGCGAACCTCAGCAATAACGCCGGCTCTTGCACACTGCTTCTTAAATCTTCTGAGTGCGCTTTCAAGAGATTCGTTATCTTTAATTCTGATTTCAGCCATCTATTTCCCCTCCTTACCAAGCGTCATGCCGATAAAAGCAAACGCTGTTCTCAAACGTGCCCCTTGCACGCAGGAGTTAATTGCACAAACTGCATTATTCATTTTACATTATAATCGGTCTTTTGTCAAGAGCTTTTTTAAAAAAATTACCAAATATCGGAAAATTTTTCTTCTAAAAACGTAAAAACGGCTTGAAAAAGCCGTTTTTTATCACAATTTAAAGTGTTGCTTCGATCACTCTGTTTTCGTCAAGCGAACGCTTCACGTCAATTATGCGCTGATTTGACGAACCTCTGAATCTCAGGTCGAGAGAACGCAGAGAAAGCACGAATTTACCGTCGATAAGATAGTCTGTTCTTTCCAGAAGCTTCATTCTTTCGGGGAATTTATCCTTCTGTGAAACAAGCTCCTCAAAGGTAAAGCCGGTATATGTGATTATATCAAGTCCGCGCTTATGGATCTCGTCTGCAAGCGCAGAGAGCGCCTCAGGCTGCATAAAAGGCTCGCCGCCCGAAAATGTCACGCCGCTTAAAAGAGGGTCTTTATCTATAGCATTTAAAATATTTTCCGGATGACTGATATATCCGCCGTTAAAATCGTGAGTCTGAGGATTCTGACAGCCCTCGCAGTGATGCGGGCAGCCCTGAGTAAAGATCGTCATTCTCATTCCGGGACCGTCAACGATAGATTCTCTGATAACGCCTGCCAAACGCAGCTCTTTCATTATAAATTCACCTCGTTACAATGACCGCGGAGTAGCGTCATTTACGGCAGAGGCAAAAATAATAAGCGCACTCTGACCGTCCTTTGACATAATGATCTTATAAACAATGCGGATACTCGCAGCCGCAATTTTCACCGATAAAATACTTTCGCTACCCGATTCACAGGCAAGCTTGCCTACGCCGCCGTCTGATTTTTTAAAGGGATTCTCGCGTATTTTTATCAGCGCCGCTCTTACAAGCGATTTATCATGCTCGGAAAAGCTGTTAACATCGTCAACAAAATCCCGCAAATAGCGTACCTTAATAATCATTCAAAATCCACTCCCACCAAAAGCTGTTCTATCAAGGAGGGAGCATTCGTTTTTGCGGAAAACTCCTCCTCCGTAAGAAGATTTTTCGGGTTCACGCCGTCAAGACGAAGCGCCGCGGCAGCCACAGCCTTCATTTCATTAAGCTCGTCGAGCATGGAAAGGTACTCGTCGGGCGCCATCAGAACGCACTCGGCAACGTTATTTTTGATAACGACCTTTGTTCCCGAAGCACGCACCTCATCGAATATCTGACCTGCATAGCCCTTGTTGAGAAGGGAAATTGATACGGTATTTT
The DNA here is from genome assembly GCA_902773165.1 of uncultured Ruminococcus sp. Taxonomy (GTDB): domain Bacteria; phylum Bacillota; class Clostridia; order Oscillospirales; family Acutalibacteraceae; genus RUG592. The sequence continues at coordinate 1,887 of CACYDO010000329.1, forward strand.
CTATTGCACTTCTTACCTTGCTCATTACTTTTCCTTCCAGCTGTTAAGTCCGAAAAGGCATGAAAAGAATGCCGCTCCGGAAGCTCCCATTGCGATATACGTACACATTTCCACATTTTCCTTGACATTAAAAACTATAGCCGTTATCGTCAGGCCGAAGCAGATGATAAGCAGCACAAGCGCGATAATATAATTCTTTTTCATTTTACACCACACCTTAACAATTCTGAGTTATAGTCAACGCCATAAATCTTTACCTAAACAGTATTCTTTGCGGAAATTCGAGAGTGTATTACTTCTAAATAATCGCAAAAAAATACTCATCACTTACGCCACCCAACCTACCCCCAACCCCCTTCCTTCCCTCCAACAGGGAAGGAAGGGGGCTTTTGGTGCGGGGCGCTGCGCGCCCCTGCACCCCGGCAAAGCTTTTCTTAAGGTTTTACGATGACCCTCAATAGAATTATTTCAATGACGTTTACTACAATTTTTCTAATACTCAATATTTCATAAAATCTATTATACACCAAAATCAATACTAAAACAAGCTCCACTGCACGGAAATCAATTTTTTTAATGACGTTTACTATAATTTTTGCACGGTCTGAATTTCCTATTGAGCGATGATATGTTTAGAGTGGAAAGTGGAAAAGTGATGATCAAAACACACTCAATCCTCTACACTCCACACTAATCTTCGTATAGGAATATTATTTTGTCGTTTAATATAACATCACTGTCTTGCATAAATCTCGTTAGCAATACGCGCAATGTCCTCCAGCGTCAGCTGTTCGGCACGCGCCGCCGCAGATACACCTGCTGCTTCAAGTGCCTCTGCAAGCGCTTTTTTCTCGATATGCAGCGCATTGGACAATGAATTTGATATGGTTTTTCTTCGCTGCGCAAAGGCTGCTTTTATCACGCTGAAAAACAGCTTTTCGTCCTTAACCGGAACAGGCGGTTCGCTCCTGATA
>CACYDO010000330.1 GCA_902773165.1 uncultured Ruminococcus sp.
GAAAAAGCAGAGTTTGCCGCTGATTTGAAAAGACAAGGCAGATGTAACTGCTGTCAGGCTGTAATTGCTGCGCTTGCCGATGAAACGCAGCTTTCAGCCGATGAGCTTATGAAGCTTGCTTCGGGATTTGCCGTTGGCATGGGTACAATGGAAAATTCCTGCGGCGCGCTGATAGGCGCTTCTATGATAGCAGGATTAAAAACAGATGGCATGGGTACGGTGCGCTATACGCGTCAGCTTTCGGAAAAATTCAAGCAGAAATGCGGCGCGATCGTATGCAGCGAGCTGAAAGGGATCTCAACAGGCAAGCTTCTCTGCCCATGTGACCAATGCGTAAAAAATGCGGTGCTTGCATACGGCGAGGTATTCGGAATGAATTAATGCGGCAGTTAAACAATTCTGCCGGTCGTGTATTCCCAAGCCGTTTCAGGGTGCAGGGGCGCGAAGCATAAAGTCAATTTTAGTATTAGTTGCCAGAGTAATAACATAAGAAAGAGGGCGAACGGTTATGTCTAAGGTAGTCGTTGGATTGTCAGGCGGAGTAGACAGCGCTGTAACGGCATATTTATTGAAAACACTTGGGTATGAGGTCATAGGCGTAACGCTGAAAACATGGCTCAATGATGAAGGCGAGGTCAGCCGCTGCTGTGAGATAGATGATGCACGCAAGGTTTCATATAAGCTTGACATACCGTACTATGCGGTCAACTGCGCTGCGGAATTTCGTCAGAAGGTAGTAGCGCCGTTTACAAGCGATTACATTCACGGCATGACGCCGAATCCGTGCATAGGCTGCAATCGTTATGTGAAGTGGGAGCGTATGCTTGAATTTGCCGATTCAATGGGAGCGGAATATATCGCGACCGGGCACTACGCCTCTGTCGTTCGCCTTGACAGCGGCAGATATACCGTGAAAAATGCGTCTTCTGCACAAAAAGATCAGACATATATGCTCTACCGCTTAACGCAGGAACAATTAAGCCGCACCCTCATGCCGCTGGGAAATCTGACTAAGGAAGATGTGCGCAGAATTGCCGCAAGCGCACAGCTGCCTGTAGCAAATAAGCCCGATTCTCAGGAAATATGCTTCATTGCCGAAGGCAGTTATGCCGATTACATTGAAAACAGCTGCGAGGAGTATATTCCTTCCCAGGGAAATTTTGTTGACGAACAGGGAAATGTTTTAGGTAAACATCGCGGTATAATACATTATACTGTAGGTCAGCGCAAGGGCTTGGGTCTTGCTATGGGCAAGCCTGTGTTTGTAAAAAGCATAAACGCAGAAACAAACGAGGTTGTCATCGCTGAAAATGAATCGCTTTTCAGCAGCGAGATCTTTTGCAGAGATCTGAATTTTCAGAGTATCCCAGATATTTATGAAGGTACTCCCGTTTCGGCTCATGTGCGTATTCGTTACCACCACGCCGGAGAGAAGGCTGTTGTTGAACGTATATCAGATGATAAAGCCCGAATTGTTTTTGAAAATCCCGTCAGAGCTGCTGCCCCCGGTCAGTCTGCGGTTTTTTACGATGAAAACGGCTGCGTGATCGGCGGAGGGATTATTTGTAATTGACGAAAATATATCAGAGCCTGTTTAGCATCCTTGTAAGCACGGATACTAAACAGGCTCTTACTTTATGGTGTAAAAAATACAAATTATTTAAAAAACGCACTATTGCTCCCGGATAAAACCGAGCATAATAAAAGAGTTTTTTTCTTTGAGATAATCAAACACTTCCTCCATCTCGCTGTTACCTTTTCCGCGAAGGGGTATTCTTCCCAGATCAGTCTTTTCGCCCCTTTCAAAAACGATCCTGAGCCGCCGCAGTCTTTCTCCCATGGCGTCTTTTTCGATATACTGATAAACCCGCGCTATGTCGTCGATTTTTATTATTTTGCCGCAGTGCTTTCCGAAAATATATTTATCGCCTATAATCACGGTTTTCTTGAACGCCCTTTTGTCGTTTTCAAAATCGGAGAGTATCTGCTCCATCTCACCGCTTTGCTCGGCTTGCGCAAAGGAATGGCGGAAGTCTGCCAGCTTTTTTATCGAAAACGCGATAAATCCGCCCCCGATCAGAACCGCAAATAGGCTCCCCTGCATGACACCTTTGATCCTATCCGTCTCATTGAACAGCAGAGATTGCTCTTCTTTTAATGTGGCGATCACGCAGATCACACCGATGATCGCAAATAATATTCCTGCAATAAAGCTGTTTATATATGGCGTTATGTAGCGTTTCAGCTTTCGTTTTGTCTTATCATTCATTCCGTTTTTCACCCTCACTAAGCGGTCGTCAAGCGCCGACAGGCGGCGTGTCGCCGCTGACAGTTCCGCCGGACTTTTATGTAATAGTCAGTTGGTCTCCGCGCCGCCGGTTGGCTGCCCACTATTATTTTATACTAAGGGC
>CACYDO010000331.1 GCA_902773165.1 uncultured Ruminococcus sp.
AATTCTCAGGTTCGTGTTGTGCGTGACGGTATTGTTATCTTTGACGATACTATCAGCTCGCTTCAGCGTTTCAAGGACGCCGTAAAAGAAGTTTCCGCAGGCTACGAATGTGGTATAGGTCTTGAGAAATTTGCCGATATTAAAACAGGTGATATTCTCGAATCATTCGGTATCGAAGAATACAGAGATGAATAAAGATTTACAGGAGTGACGAAATAAATGGCAAGTCACAAATTAGGCAGAACGACAGAAGATATTAAACGTGAGCTGACGGCTATTCTGCGTGAGCTGAAAGATCCGCGCGTATCCGGCAAGATGATAAGTATCGTCAGAGTTGAGGTATCGCGCGACATGAGCTACTGCAAGGCGTACGTCAGCGCAATGGAAGGGCTTCCTGCCGCAAAGGAGGCGGTAAAGGGACTGACCTCTGCCGCAGGATTTATCCGCCGCGAGGTAGGCGCAAGACTTTCGCTTCGCCATGTTCCGGCAATGAGCTTTGAGGCGACCGATTCTATTGAATACAGCGCAAATATCTCTCACATTCTGAGTGAATTGAATATTAAGGACGGTGACGAAGATGGAACAGAAAACGCAGACGAAGCAGAAAATGGTGACGAATGATCTCAGCGATATCGCACGGAAGCTGCTTGATACTGATTATTCCGTGATCCTCACTCACCGTTACCCCGACGGGGATACGTTGGGTTCAGCGTTTGCGCTTTGTCGTGCGCTTCGTCAGCTTGGCAAGCGCTCACGCGTTATTATAAACGGCAAGCTAGATAAGAAATTCAGTTATTTTCTTGAAGACTACGAGGAAGACGATTTTGAATACCGCACTGTTATCGCAGTGGATATTGCTTCTCCCGAGCTGCTTGGCGATCTTGCGGAGGAATTTGCGGATATCGTTGATATCTCTGTCGATCACCACGCGCTGAACACGTGCTTTGCGGCGCTTTCTTATGTCAATGCAAATGCTGCTGCAAATGCAGAAAATATTCTGAAGCTTATCAAGCTGCTTGGCGTAAAGATCGACAAGCATATGGCAAAAGCGATATATACGGGTATCTGTACAGATACGGGCTGCTTTAAATTTTCAAACGTAACATCGGACACTATGCGCGCTGCGGCAGAGCTGATGGATCTCGGTTGTGACAGCTTTGAGATCAACAGAGTTATGTTCGATACAAAATCTATGGCGCGGATAAGACTGGAAAAAGCCGTTCTCGAATCGCTGACGCTTCACGCGGACGGCAGGATCGCAGTCGTAAACACAACGCACAAAATGGAGATGGAAACGGGCGTAGGCGATACCGATATGGACGGGATCGCCTCGATCCCCCGTCAGATTGAGGGCGTAGTCATAGGCATTACTATAAAGGAAAGAGAAAATGACTGTCACAGGATCAGTATCCGTTCTCTCGGAAGCTACGACGCGTCTCATATAGGCGCACAGTTTGGCGGCGGCGGTCACAAAGCAGCGGCAGGCTGTACGATATGCGGAAAGCTTGAAGACGTTAAGGCTAAAATAGTAGCTGCTGCCGAGGCTGAGCTTGAAAGAATTGACAGATCATGAATGGAGTTATTGTAGTACATAAACCGCAGGAATTTACGTCATTTGACGTTGTGGCGGTTATGCGCAGGCTCTGCGGTCAGCGGAAAATAGGGCATACCGGTACGCTTGACCCTATGGCAACAGGCGTTTTGCCTGTACTGCTCGGAAGCGCTACGCGCGCTCAGGATATTCTGCCCGACAGCGATAAGGAGTATGAGGCAGGATTTAGCTTAGGTGTTACGACCGATACGCTTGATATCTGGGGAGAGATCAGAGAAAAAAGGGAATCTCATGTAAGCTCGGAGGAGTTTTCCGATGTCCTGCCGATTTTTCGCGGAAAGATATCGCAGCTTCCGCCGATGTATTCAGCTGTGAAAAAAAACGGCGTTCGTCTTTACGACCTTGCAAGACAGGGCATTGAAGTTGAGAGAGAACCTCGTATTGTGAATATTCCTTCACTGGAGCTTCTTGAATTTAACGAGCAGGAGCAGAGCGGAAGGCTGAGGATCGCCTGCTCAAAGGGAACGTATATCCGCTCGCTGATAGACGATATCGGGAAGAATCTCGGCTGCGGCGCGGTGATGACGTCGCTTGTCAGAACGAGAGCCTGTGGTTTTACGCTTGAAGACGCAAAGACTCTCGACGAAATAAGAGAACTGTCAAATGACGGTGGTTCACCGGAAAATACATTATCTCTACTGAGATCTACGGAAAGCTTGTTTACCGATTATGAAAAGCTGCTTGTCAGCGATAAGCAGGCGGCTCGTTTCTCAAACGGAAATCCGCTTGATATCGAAAAAACGGCTCTTCGCGGACGTGCGCAGAACGGAGCTTTAGTCAGAGTGTGTGGAAGAACGGACGGATTTGTCGGACTGGGCAGAGTCGATACGGACAAAAGCGCAGTTGTGATATACAAGCTTTTCCTTAATAAGTAATAACAGGGGATATTAAAATGAATAAATTTCTTTCTATAATTGCAGCAGCTGCGTTGGCGGCTGTTATGATTACGGGCTGCGAATCGGGAGGATCGGCTCAGACGGCTTCGTCCGGCAGCGATACGGCTTCGGCAAGCGACAGCGGCGAAGCTATGACGGGCGACGGCACAAAGTCCCCCGAGGGATACAGCAAGGATCTCGACGGCTTTGTTAAGTACATGACCGACAACGAGTTTGTAAGCGGCGAGGGCGTTGACCTTACAGCAGCGGCAATAGGAGCTGCGAGCGGCAAAAGATTTACGGTGACTTCGGGCGTAACCAAGCATACGGTAGAGCTTTACGAATATACAGACCAAAGCTCGGATCTTGCGCAGAAGACTATAAAAAATGCACGCAAAGACGGCTCGTTCCATTTGTTTGAAAGTACGGAAAATGTTACGCAGTATACGCTTGCGGCTGTCAGCGAAGATGGCAGATTTCTTATGCTGTACACAGACGCTTCCGACAGCGAAGACAAAAACGAGCAGAAAACAGCTGCTGCCGAAGCAGTAAAGAATTTTAGTTCCGGGCAAGC
>CACYDO010000332.1 GCA_902773165.1 uncultured Ruminococcus sp.
TCAGCATTTCTGCGGTCGTTTCGTACAATTTGCCTAAAAAACTGACTGCGCGATATGGGTACTCGATTTGATCGGTGTCTCCTTAATATCAGTATAACAAAAGAACCGCCCCCCGAGTGCTTCGGAGGGCGGTTAAATAATTTCTGAATCAGTTTATCAGCCGTTGTCCGCTGTTTCGGCGAGATCCTTGTCTGTAGAAACGATGCCCTTTTCCAGAAGAGCAGGGTCAAGGAACTGGAGGAACGTCAGATTATCGAAAAGCTCGGGCGAAATGTACACGGTATTTCCGCTGTCGAGAAGCTTACCGTTAATGATAACCACATTCTGCGGATAAACGCCCTTGTAAACGTGAGCTTCAAGCTCTACGCGGTCACCGTCATGAAGCTTTGAAAGAAGCTGATCTTCAGATTCATCTCCGATGAACAGATAAACAAATTGTGTATCATCTTCATCACAGATCAGCATCATTCCGTCTGTTCCCGTAACGCAGCTGCCTTCAAGCAGAGCGCTTATATATTCCGCTTTGGAAGATGTCGAATTCGACGAAGCGCCGCCGCTTCCGCTTCCTGCACACCCTGCTGCCGAGAAAACCATTACAGCAGCCATCGCCAGAATTAATAGCCTTTTCATCAAGTAAAAACCTCCGAAGAAATATCAGAATGATCTATTAATTGTCACTTTTCTGAGCAGCATTTTTCTGAGCTTCAAGAGCCTTCTGACGCTCTACAGCCTGCTTGCCGAGAGCAAGCGTATTCACGATATTCTGCTTTGAAACAAAAACAGCGACAGGACCGAAAGGATTGACAACAAGACCGTCGTTTTTCATTCCGATATCGGCGCAGCGCTCAAAGGGCATGAGCAGAGTTTTTGCGCGTTCGCCGTTCTCGTTCGGCTCAAGAGCGCCTTTCCACAAACGCAGTGCCGCCATATCGGTAAATACGGGCAGTGCAAGCTGATCTTCTGCGTTCGGGTGACGAAGCAGACGGAAGCGTATCTTTGAATCCTTTACGAGCGCTTTTCCCTCGGCGTTAGGCTCTGCAAGATCCATGTCGGCAGGCGTAACGTAGCGCGATGTCAGAAGCGCGATCATAAATACGTATGTAAAGTCGTTGTCCTGAACAAGACGGTTGTATTCCGTGGAAAGACCTACAAGGAACGGATTTTCAAGCGGCTTGGACGGATCTGTCTTTACCTGCGGAGCAACGTTGGAAAGAACGGAGTATTTCGGTATCTCGTCCGGGTCTGTTATTGTCGTTATCTTTACGGCAACGCGGCAGTCCTTCGCCATGTCGGGAGTTTCCTTGTCAACGACTAGCGTATCCGCAACAGCTTCGATCCCCTGCGGGAATTTTGGGTGGATAATATAAAATTTATCTCCTTTTCTGATCTTGCCGTGAAGATTTCCGACAGCCGCAATGCTCTCGTTTTCATCTACCTCAAATACATTTTCAACGAGAAGGGTAAAGCGCGTGGGGCCGTTGTTCTCCTCGGCAGCTTCTTTTGCCGACGCAGATCCCTTTTCTGCTTCTGCGTTTTCCTCTTCGTCGTCGGCGTCACGGCTTTCTTCCTGTTCGTTGTTTGCAGCTTCTGCGGTTTCTTCCGCTTTTTTCGCTTTTTCTGCTTTTTCTGCTTTTTCTGCCTTCTCCTCGGCAGTTTCCTCCGTTACATTTTCAGTCTCTTTTTCGGCAGCTTCATCTTCTGCGTCCTTTTTCTTAGAAAACTTGTCAAATAATCCCATTTGGGTAAATCCTCTCTTTCATGATGTTTATTACTTCGACAAGTGAATGATCGTAAATAAACAATTCCCCGCTTCGCAGCCCGACCTATCCGGCATAGCTTCACGCAATATTTTTCGATGATCGTTAAATCGGATCACTCAATTGCCGCATTAATAAATTTAAAATATACACATTAATGATACCACATTATTAATGGAATGACAAGATGATTTTTTGCAAATTCACGGAAATATAGCAAAATATAGCAGCTGCCTATATTGTGAGCTGCTTGAAGATAATAAATAAATACCAAAAAAGTCCCTGTATGTACCGATTTTTTTCAACTAAAAAATGTATTGACAACGTAAAAAAATAATTATATAATATTCGTGATACAGACGTTGAAGAGAATGTTCGTCCATGATTCGGCGCAGAGAGGAAGCGGTCGGTGTAAGCTTCTGCGATAGTGGTCGGCGGCTGACTCGGAGTCTCCGTGCGAAAGCTCGGCGTATTCTCTGCGTTAAAGGGTCAAAGAGTGATGTGCGGAATATCGTATATAATCAGGGTGGTACCGCGGTAGTATTATGCCGGATTCTGGGTAAAAGCTTCAAATCTTTTGATTTCAGAAAACAGTATTAATTATCGTCCCGGAGAGTTTAAGACTTTCCGGGGCTTTTTTATTTATGTTATATAAGACTAATTACATGTAAGGAGAAACGATCACAATGGAATGGACAGGACTTAACGAGCTGCGCGAGAAATATCTCTCGTTCTTTGAATCAAAGGGTCATCTGCGTCTTAAGAGCTTTTCGCTCGTTCCGCCGAAGGACGACGCGAGTCTGCTTCTTATCAATTCCGGTATGGCGCCGATGAAAAAGTATTTTACAGGCGAGGTAACGCCTCCGAGAAAACGCGTTACGACCTGTCAGAAATGTATCCGCACGCCGGATATCGAGCGCGTAGGCATAACAGCGCGTCACGGCACATATTTTGAAATGCTCGGTAATTTCTCGTTCGGCGATTATTTCAAAGAGGAGGCTACCACATGGGCGTGGGAGTTCTTCACCGAGGTTCTGAAAATGCCGAAGGATAAGCTCTACGTTTCCGTTTACGAAAACGACGACGAGGCTATGGAGATCTGGACAAAGCGCCGCGGCGTAGATCCCTCACATATGGTCAAGCTCGGTAAGGAGGATAACTTCTGGGAGCACGGCTCGGGTCCCTGCGGTCCATGCTCGGAGATATATTTTGACCGCGGCGAGGATAAGGGCTGCGGAAAGCCTACCTGCGGCGTAGGCTGCGACTGCGATCGTTACGTTGAAGTATGGAATCTCGTGTTTACTCAGTTTGATTCCGACGGCAAGGGCACGTATACTCCACTCGATCACCCGAATATAGATACGGGTATGGGTCTTGAAAGACTTGCATGCGTTATGCAGGGCGTAGATAATCTGTTCCTCGTTGATACAGTGCAGAATATCATGAAGCACATCTCTCAGATAACAGGCGTTAAGTACGGCGAAGACGAGAAAAACGACATTTCGCTCCGTGTTATCACCGACCATATCCGTTCCACTACATTTATGATAAGCGACGGCGTTATGCCCTCAAATGAAGGCAAGGGCTACGTTCTTCGCCGTCTGCTTCGCCGTGCGGCGCGTCACGGAAGACTTCTCGGCGTCAACGAGCCGTTCCTCTATAAGGTATGCTCCACAGTTATTAAGGAAAATGAAGGCGCTTACCCCGAGCTTCGCGAGAAAGAAGAGTTTATCACGAAGCTTATCAAGGTAGAGGAGGAGAATTTCGGCAAGACCGTTGAGCAGGGCATGAATATGCTCAAGCAGATCATGAAAAGCTCCGGCGAAAAGATCATCTCAGGTGAAGACGCATTCAAGCTCAGCGATACATTCGGCTTCCCGATCGACCTTACAAAGGAGATCGCAGCAGATAACGGCTTCTCCGTAGACGAGGAGAAATTCCGCGAGCTTCTCACAGAGCAGAAGAAGAGAGCGCGCA
>CACYDO010000333.1 GCA_902773165.1 uncultured Ruminococcus sp.
GGCAGAAAGCAGCTCCTGCCGCCATTATTTTCTTCATTTATTTCTTTACTCCGCACATATGTGCTTTTATATGGCGCTGCGCACCCCCGTACTCCGGCAGAGCTTCACGTATTTTTTACGACGCTCGTAAAATTGGAGCATTTAATTGCCATATTTATAATACTTATACATAAAGCCATACCCGATAAGCTTATAAGCAAGCTGAAATAAAGCTCCGCAAGTTAATACATATACGTAAAGTACAAAACGCGGAGATCAATTGACCGTCACGGTAAAGTATAATCGGAACCGCCTGTCGGCGCCTGCCGACCGACTGTCCGCTTAGGACATGGACATTACGACTGAAGCGCCTCTGATGACTTTAGAGAAGCCTGCAATGCAGCTGATAGCCGCTCTTTCAAGCTGCTGGTCGATGAGCTTGTCGTACTCAGTCATAACGTCTGCGGCGATGACAAGCTCCAATGCGAAATTCTTGTCAAGACCTATGATCTTGCCTGCGGTCATGTCGGGCGCATGAATAAGATTTGCGCCCAAGGGCGTTATCATGTCGCCTGTTTTGTGGAAGTTGTGACCTGCAAAGGAATCCTTCATCTCGGGCATTGTGAGAAGCATTTTCATCTGCTCGGTAGGCGCAATGATCGTATTGAGAGAATACGGCGTAAGCTCACCCCAGAGCTTGATAACATCGTCGTAAGCTATCGCCGTGGAAGCGGCTGCCGTGTAGGTAGAAGCAGGATTGCTGTTGCCGTCACCGTTGATAAGCACGTTGACCGCGTCGTTGAGAAGAGATCTGGAGATGTACGCGCCGATCTGACGAAGAGTTACGGAAAACATATCTATGCGCTGAAAACGAAGCGCCTCGTAGGAAGCAACAAGCATTCTGCCGTGCTTTCTGAGATTCACAAGATTAGACTGAACGGTCACGTTAGTTTCGGGAATAGCGCTGCCCTCGTTCACGACCTGAAGTCCAAGCTCCGTTTCACCCGGTTCGGAAGTAATAGAGCGGTAATCCATGCCGTCAATATGCGTAGTAGCCGCAACGATGTCGCCGATCACATTTTCAAGATCCATTCCCTGATGAACGGCTCTGCTGATGTATTCGGGGAAAAGCGCCGTTGAATTCGACGTGCGGTAAAATTTCTCCACACAGTCGCTGTCAGGTCCGCTTACCTTAATGCCGAAGCGCTTTAGCTGCCTTTGAAATGCGTCAAGTCCTTCGAGCGACGTGCCCTTGTAATTCTCACTCGGGTCAAGCTTTTCAAGCGCGCCTGTAAGTCCGCCCTTTTCAAGATACATGCCCTTTTCGATCGTAATATTCTCATAAGCTGCCATAATCTGAACCTCCGTGTTCTTAAAATTCTGATGCGTATATTTTTCCGAAACGGTCTTCCGCATTTTATGCCCGTTAAGAATAAATATTCACGGTATCCCCAAAAGATCGGCATTCCGCGGATATGACTTTCGGAAAAAAATATAATAATCGGGAACTGTATAGAAATAATTCTTTAATTTATGCTTAGTATAATTTGTTCTGCATAAGGCAATTTTTTGCAGTAATACTGACGTATTTCAAGAAAATTGTTTGCTTAACGCAGTGCAGGACGAATCATACAAGCAGAAATGAAAAGCTATTGATGAACAGTTCCTTAGTGTGGAATTATTACTTCAACAACTGAATGACGTAATGGTTGTAAAATAATACTGTACAGTCTGCGGCGCAGAAGAAATTATCTGCCGCAGCAAAGCCGGCGGAACTGTGTGCTGCAACACGCCGCTTATATATCATAGCCCGAATTGTCGTCGCGGCGGACAGGCGTTCCGAACGCTTCCTCCGTCATCGTCTGACAGCGGACAGGCAGAAGCTCGGCGGCTGTTTTTTCAAAGCCCTCTTTCAGCCGCAGAAGCTCCTCCGCGCTGAGCCCTTTGACCATGCTTTCAAGCAGTGAGCTTTCTATCCCGATTCTTGCCGTGATACCTGCCTTTACGGCTTCAAGCCGAAGCACTGATTTGTACATCTCGCCTTCCCTGGCGCTCTTTTCAAGCGAGGAGATGTACGTCTTCAAGCTTTCGGCAGCTTCCTCGTCAAGCAGCTTCTGAGCGTTTAATATCCCGGAAATATCTCCCGGATAAGTAAAGCTCTTTATAACGCCTGCTTCTCTCTGCGAAGGAACGGCGATAAACGACCACTCGTAAGCGTCGGTAGGCTCTTTAAGAACGCCGCAGCATAATTTGCCGCCGTAGCGCCTGCCCTTAACGTGGCTGCACGCGCCTGTGCGAAGGTCTTCACCGCATATCGAGCAAACGCATTCGCCGATACCGCAGCCGACGCTGACCTCCTTTTTAATGCCGCTGTCGAGCATTGCTATAAGCTCCTCGCTGCTCTTGCACCGTGGAATATACGCCCTTGCAACAAGTCTTCTGTACGGCTCGCCGTAGGAAGTTTTTCTGCCGTCAACCTGTTCCACAGCGCAGGAATAAATTCTTGCGACCTGATTTTTCGCCGACGGCGTATGATCGTAGATTCCGGTAACTCCTACAAAAAGCTGCGCAAGCTTATCAAGAGCTTCATCGGAAAAATGCTCGTTGTCGCGGTCTACCTCGTTGTCGCAAAGGACAACGGAAAAGGTGTAAACGTCCTCTGCCGTCAGCTCTTTTCTTGAATACTTATTGATAAGCTCCATATCTGCCGCACTCGTCTGAGCGTCATGCAAATTCTCCTTAACGCCGTCAGTTTCGTTCTGCAAAATGTTGTTCATATAAAAATACCCCCAAAATTGTAATTGTCAGGCAATTCGGAATATCACTGCGTGTTTTCGCTGTTTTCCGCTTCGATACGCTGAGCCTGAGCGTTGTAAAGCCGCGCACGCGCAAGCTCCACTTCATCCTGCAAATTGATATTGTCCCACACAACGGAAAACGGCTCGTCTATGCCGTGAAGCTGCTCCCAGACGGAAATAATTCTTCGTATCACAGGCGTTACAAGACGGCGGTAATATTCGATCTCGCTTGTGAGGATATCCGCCTGCTGACTGCTCATTCTCTCCGTTGTGCTCCACGAAAGACCGAGCATAAACGGCGGCACAGACAGCTTAGACACGATCTGCTCCAGCATTTGTCTTACGGGTACCTCGCTCTCTAAGACCTGATTATCAGCGCCGATGACCTTTACGGAAACATCTCCGACAGAAACAAAATCGCTGACTGTTTTCGTGTCGCGCATTGCCTTGCTCCACTCCTCGGCTATCTGCGAAGCGCGGCTTCTGCTCAGACCTCTGTCGCCCTCTCCCGAAGGCTTGTACGTCACGGCGAAGCGGATATTTCCGACTCGCTCCCAGTTAACGCCGATAGTGTTGTAGATCTTTAAAAGTATCTCGCTTACAAAGGGCAGCCCCTGCAAAAGCGAAATGCCGGACGGCTCTCCCGGCTCGGGATTGAGCGCCGAAACCGTAATAAGCTGCTGATACGGAAAGGGCTTATCCCCTCCGATAAC
>CACYDO010000334.1 GCA_902773165.1 uncultured Ruminococcus sp.
ATACAGATGTAACCGCAGATGATATAAAGACGCAGTCGTTGAGATCAATGTTCGTAAGCAGGCTTTACAATGACTTGGGCTTTACTGTTGAGAAAAACGGAGTATCCCGATTTGTTGTGCTTGTTGAAGCACAGAGTGTTTGGAATAATAATATGACTATGCGGATTTTTATGTATCTTGGTGCAACGTACTACGAGTACTTAAAGGATCGGGATATAGAGCTGACTGAGAGACGGAAGATAACGCTCCCTGCGCCGGAGCTGTATGTTGTATATACAGGTGACGACAGAAAGAACATTCCCGAAACGCTTGAGCTGAGAGATCAGATGTTTGAAGGCAAGGGAATGGTAGATATGACTGTAAATGTTATCCATTCTCCGGGAAATACTATCATAGGGCAGTACATAGCTTTTTGCAAGCTGTTCAACGAGCAGGTAAAGCTGTATGGCAGCAAGGAAAAAGCTATTGAAGCGACTATCAAAATTTGTTTGGAAAAAGGTATTCTGGAAGAGTTTATTTTAAAACACAGACAGGAGGTAATGAGTATGTTATCTACATTTTTTGACGAAGAATATCAGCGTGATCTGCACGAAAGAGCTATGAAGAAAGAGTATATTGAAGAAGGCAGGGCAGAAGGCAGAGTTGAGGGCAGAGCAGAAGGCAGAGCTGAAGGCAGGGCAGAAGGCATTCTTTTAACTTTAGCCGATCTTGTTAAAAAAGGTTTAATATCTCTTTCTGCTGCCGCAAAGCAAGCTAATATGACCGAAACGGAGTTTGAAAATACTCCTCAGATGAAGAATGCATAATAGAATTATGAGCCTTGTGTTTGAACGGAAAACTCCGCTGACGCAAGGCTTGTATTGTTTATTGTAAACTTAGTTTTAAATTTATTGACCTGCTTCGTTTTTGATGATAGAATAGTTATTGGTACAGATTGTCATTTAAGAGTGAGGTGATAAAGTTGAGTGAGGAAAGTATTTACGGAAAATATAAGGATAATCTGGAGCTGATATTAAAGAATATTGTCGGCAGGATAAACGATTATACAGACGAGGAATACGAGAGAAGCGGAATAAAGCTGCATGAGCATATGATAGCGCGCGTTAAAAGTGAGGACAGTATGCGTGAAAAATGCGACAGACGCGGTTTGGCGCAAACGCCGGACTCTGCATTGCATGAGCTGACCGACAGTATAGGTATACGTATAATCTGCTCGTTTATTGACGACGTTTACGAGAATGTCAGGCTGATAAAGTCGTTCCCGAACCTTGAAGTCGTTCAGGAGAAGGACTACATAAAGCACGCAAAGCCTAACGGCTACCGCAGCTACCATATGATTATAAAGGTGCAGACTCCGTTTGAAGATGTTACTGGTAATAACCCCGGAGAGTATTTTGCAGAGATACAGCTTCGTACTATCGCTATGGATTCATGGGCAAGTCTTGAACATAAAATGAAGTACAAGAAAAATATCAATAATTCCGATCTTATCGTTTCCGAGCTGAAACGCTGCGCAGATGAGCTTGCCGCATGCGACGTTTCGATGCAGACGATACGAAATCTTATCTTAATGGATAACTGAAAGGAGGCGGCGGCATGAGATTGCTGCTAGCAGAGGACGAAAAAGACCTATCCAGGGCGCTGACTGCCGTTCTTACTCATTCGGGCTATGAAACAGACGCGGCGTTCGACGGGGTAGAGGCTCTTGAATTCCTTGAAAAAAACGATTACGACGCAATTATTATGGATATCATGATGCCGAGAATGGACGGCATTGAGGCGCTTACCAAAATTCGCGAAAACGGCGATTATACTCCTGTGCTGCTGCTGACGGCAAAGGCCGAGGTCGACGACCGCGTTACAGGTCTTGACGCCGGTGCGGACGATTATCTTACGAAGCCTTTCGCTATTAAGGAGCTTCTCGCGCGCGTTAAGTCTATGACAAGACGAAACGAAAGCTATTCCTCGATGAAAAGTCTGCGCGTAGGCTCTGTTACGCTTAATACCGAAAAACAGGAGGTTTCAAGCGAAAATTCGATAAGCCTTGCGCTGAAAGAAACGAAGCTGCTTGAATTCTTTATGCTCAACGCTGAAAAGGAGCTTTCAACAGAGAGAATTTTCGATCATGTGTGGAAAAATGACGAGGAATCTAACCGCGACGTTGTATGGGTATACGTCAGCTTCCTGCGCAGTAAACTCCAGGCGATAAACGCTGATATCGACATTGCAGGCGAAAAGGACGGCAGCTATACGCTGCGCGTTCTATAGGTGTAGTATATGAACCGATTACGATGGACGTTTATAGGAATTGCCTCGGGTGCTGTGCTTCTGGTGCTTTCGCTTGTTTTAATATCGCTTTACGCGGTGAGCATGATCTCCAATTACAACGAGATCTATTCTATCACGGAATACATAATAGAACACAGCGGAAAAATGCCGCATATTGATCTGCGTAAGGAAACTGTTACCGATTTTAGCGTGTATGATGAAATACAATATGAGACAAGATATTTCTCTCTGATAACCGACAGCAGCGGAAATATTATCAGCGAAAATTTCGATCACATTGCTTCTGTCAGCGACCGGGACGCAGATCAGCTTTTATCGGAGATCTCCGAAACGGCGTCAGTGTCCGTTTTGTCGAGTATATTCAGTGACAGACGCAGCAAGGGTATTATTTTCGGCTCTGACAGCGATTTTGCGTATATGCGTAAGGAGCTTGATAAGGCGGAGCTGGTAGAAAAGCTCAGAAGCGAAACGTTCTACCGTGGATATAACGGCGATCTCAGAGATCTGCCCGAAGATGGCTATATTATCGTATTCCTTGACTGTTCGCGCAGAATTCTCGATATGCGTTCACTGCGTATTTCCACAACAGTTATAGGAGTTGGCAGCTTTGCTCTGTTTTTCCTCATTATAACGGCGTATTCCAAAAGGGCGATACAGCCGTATATAAACAATCACGAAAAGCAGCGCCAGTTTATCACCAATGCCGGACATGAGCTGAAAACGCCGCTTACCATTATTTCAGCGAATATGGAAGTTCTGGAGATGATAGAGGGCAAGAACGAGTGGACTGAAAGCACGCTCAACCAGGTCAAGCGTCTGACAGGGCTTGTTTCCGATCTTATAACTATCGCGCGCACAGAGGAATATATGGAGGAAAACGACGAGCTTAAAGACACAGTGGACGCTTCTGCCGCTGTAAAGGAGCTTGCCGACAGCTTTCGCCCGGTAGCGGAGAAGGAATTCAAACGAATTGAAACCTATATTGAAGACGATGTTGCAATTGTCGGAGATAAGAAACGTCTTCCCGAGCTGTTTTCTATTTTTATCGACAATGCCGTAAAGTACTGCGACGAAAGAGGCGTTATCAAAATAGAGCTTCACCGCCGCAAAAAGGGCTTGCAGTTCGTTGTGTCGAATGATTACGAAAACGGTAGGGACGCTGATTATTCGAGATTTTTTGAGCGCTTTTACCGCGGAGATACATCTCACAACAGTCAGAAGGCAGGCTACGGAATAGGTCTTTCAATGGCTGAAACGATAGCGAAGCTGCACAAGGGAAAGATAAGCGTAAACTGGAGCAATGGAATTATTTCGTTTACGGTGATAATATAAAGCGCGGACGGAAATATTACACTTTTTTTGAAAAATAAAAAACTTTTTTGAAGGTAAAATGAGCAACGTTATAAGCGGAAAGTGGAGTGGTTAAACATATCCCAAAAATACAAAAAGCCTTCATACAGCAAATAAGGACTTACGCTTTGATCTGCGTAAGTCCTTATAATATCTGATATTAATTGATAAAACATTGTTTGCAGAAATTCAGCTATATCAGCTGAACTCCACTTTCCACACTCTAAACTCCATACTTCCGTATCACTCCATGATAACGCCGTCGGAGTCAACGAAAGCGTCAAGCGCACTCATGTCTTCTTCGCCCCAGATAGTGCCCCAAAGCGTTTTCGAGAAGTCTGTCCAATGGATCTTTCCTTTACTGCCTTCTACCAG
>CACYDO010000335.1 GCA_902773165.1 uncultured Ruminococcus sp.
AACTCTGTTGAAGCTGTAATTATTACTTCGGCAGCTAAATAATTATAAATAAATTTTGGTTTCAGCCCCCAACCTAGCCCGGTAAAACTACTCATAACAGTTTACAATAATCCTCAGATCGGATAATATGCCGCAATCAATAATCAGACGAAATTGAACTCCTCACCGGGCAAGCATAAGCAAGCAGTAAGTGCATCTAGTTTTATGTAAATTGCGCATATGACATCATGCAAACTATAAAACGCGGAGATCAACCCACTGTCACTTCAAAGTAAAATCGGAACTGCCTGTGGGCGGTGGCCAAGCGGCCACAGGCTGTTCCGGTGAAGTTTATGGTAGACGACGACTTATTGCCGCGTCTGCCACTTTTGCAGTCAGGGCGGCGGCCGTCTTTAGGGATCAATTTCGGACGCGGGCGCAAACTGTAGCTTATATAAAACTATGGGCGCGTACTGCGTGTGGCCGCGTGGTCACCCACAAAGTTTACATATATTTAATAATAATTGACTGATTTTGTAGTAAAATAAATGTTGGAGCGATAAACATTGTCGCTTCGATGATAATACAAAATTTTCCTATGTCGGGGCAGTTTTATGGACAGAAAAAATGATCGGCGTGCGTCAGCCGAAAAAATGAATAAGCTTAAAAGCGCTTGCGATTCGCTGAATAAGGCTCAGAAAAATTCTGAATACGCAGATGTTAGGCGGCTTATCACACAGTGCCGTCTGAACGACGCAGAGGAGCTTCTCGACAGCGTAGGTAATCTTACTCGCTGCGGCGAATGGTGTTACCTCAAGGCGCTTGTGCTTTTTAAGCTCGGATTTGCCAACGAAGCCAAGGTCTATGCGAAGCGTGCTGTTGATTCTGAAAATGATAACGGCGAATTTATCGAGCTTTATAATAAAATAGAAAAATCTGCCGACAAAAATAACGATATTACAATACTTTCGTCATTGCTCAGATTTTTCGGGAGGACAAGCTGATGAGCTATCCTGCGAAGTCGGGAATGCGCGTGGCTTTTTGCGGAATACTTACTGCACTTGCAGCAGTTTTTATGATACTCGTTCCGGTGCTCCCGGTTCTGATGTACTGCTGCCCTCTTCTTTCGGGAATGTGTGTAGCGATCGCCGCAAAGGAGTACGGCGCAAGGTATGCTGTGCTCGTTTATACCGCAGCTTCAATAGTTTCAATTCTGCTTGTCGCCGATAAAGAAGCGGTGAGCGTTTTTGTTTTGCTTATGGGCGCGTATCCGATTTTATCATATGTTCTGAAAAAACTCAGCTTCGGAGTCAGAATTTCAATAAAGCTGGTCTATATCAATGTCGCCGCCATGCTTTATTATTTCATCTGCGTGCTGATCCTCGGAATACCTGAAGACAGCTTCGGTTCGCTGCCGTTTATCATGCTTGCGGCGGCGAATTTAATTATGCTTATGTACGACAGGGCTATCGAAAGCGTAGTCACTGTATATGAAAAAAGGTTCAGAAAAAAGATAATGAAAGGAAAAATGTAACATGAAAAAAATAGGATTTATCGGTGCAGGAAATATGGCTACAGCCATTATTAACGGACTTCTGCGCAGCGGCTCTGCCGACGGTGAGCATATCACCGTGTTCGACGTGATTCCTGAAAAGCTTGCGCTTATCGCCGGGGAAAAAGGCGTGCAGAGTGCGCCCGACGCTAAAACTGCCGCTGAGCTTTCGGATATCGTTGTTCTTGCCGTAAAGCCGCAGAATTACGCCGAGGTTCTTGAAAGCCTGCGCCCGGCTGTAACAACCGAAAAGGTTATCGTAACGATCGCCGCAGGTATTTCGACAGATTACATAGCAAAGACACTTGGCGTTGACTGTCCGATGGTCAGAGTTATGCCGAATACTCCGCTTCTTCTGGGCAAGGGCGCAACTGCTCTGAGCAGAAGAAATATTTCCGACGACGATTTTAAATGCGTTTACGATATGTTCGCTAACGGCGGTGAAACCGTTATCCTCGATGAATCAAAGATGAACAGCGTAATTGCAGTTAACGGCAGCAGCCCTGCATACGTTTATCTTTTTGCAAAGGCGATGGTGGATTACGCCGTTAAAGAGGGCATTGACGAGAACGACGCTTTAAAGCTTGTCTGCGCAACATTGAAGGGCAGCGCGGAAATGCTCGAAAAATCAGGCGATACGCCCGATGTGCTTATAAAGAAGGTGTCCTCTCCGGGCGGAACAACGCTCAAGGCGCTCGAAAAGCTTGACGAAAAGGATTTCTATAATTCTGTCATTGAAGCTATGGACGCCTGCACGAAAAGAGCAGACGAGCTTGCACTGTAATTGCCCGTACCCGGGCAGGCATATTTTCCATTTCTGTTTCATATCAATTATTCAAAACGAGAAATGAAACAGAAAGGATTTTGCTCATGAAAAGTATTGTTATCGCACTTCCGCAGCCGTCTGTGAATGCTGACGCCGAGAGCGAGCCGCCGCGCCCGATGGGGGAGAGAATATCGTCTTTTCTTCGTCAGTACGGTGCAGCGCTGTTTTTTCTGATCTTATTGATTTCGGGAATGATCGTAGGGGCGGTGAGAACCTCGGCGGCTCAGGCTGTACCGGGTAAAATAGACGAGTTCTTCGCCTCGCTGCCTGTGACGTTTGAGAAGAAAACTCCGATAGCCGTTTTTTCGGATTCATTTTCGGCTTCTTTTATTTTTGCAGCGGCGCTGTGTTTCCTTGCGCTTACTCCGGCAGGACTTCCGTCAATTCCGGCTTTGGTTTTTTTTCGCGGCTACGAGTACGGGGTTGTGGCTGGCTGTCTGTGCGTTCAGTACGGATTCAGGGGGCTTGCGTATTTTCTTTCGGTCATACTTGCAGGCGCGTTTTTGGCGTCGCTTTCTCTCGTTTACTTATCTCAGTTCTGTCTGCAATGCTCGGGGGCAATGCTTCTTGCCGCGGCAGGTCACGCAGGAGGACGGGCGCTGAGAGATAAATTCCGCGACCTGATCATGAACGCGGCATATGCGATAATACTGATAGTTTTCGCCTCCTTGACGGATACGGTGCTGTATCTTCTCATAGGAAGATTGTTTTAGATTTTTTCCAAATCATTATGCTGCCGCACAAAGGCAAAGTCATCAACTTAAGGTTACTGCCTAAGTATAACCCCTCAGTCGGCTGCGCCGACAGCGTCTCAGATGCCGCTTCGGTCGGTGCTTCTGCTTCGCAGAGGTCTCCACTGGAGGCCCTCACCCTTTCAGGGGGGCACCTGCCAAGTAAAAGCACACCGCAAGCCTCCCCTGAAAGGGGAGGTGTCATGACGCATAGCGGCATGACGGAGGGGTTCGACAATGAGCTTAAGCAAACAATAAACTATTTGATATCTACTAAGTTGATGACATTGCGCACAAAGGGGGTGTGTATGGTGGCTGATAAAAGAGTAAATACCGAGGCGTACAGCGAAAAGCCCATGCGCTCTGTCCGGTTTTTTAATCTGTATTTTTCGGGATTCGGACAATTAGTTCTTGCAAATCTGTTTCTGCTGCCGTTCGACCTTTTGGCGGCAGGAAGTCTTTTTTTGACGTATCATTTCTTAGGCGGAATAAATATCGTCGCGGCAGCGGCTTCTCTGATAATTCTCAATATCGGAATGTCGGGAACGGCGCTGATTTGCCGGTACATCTGCGAGGAGAAGGAGTTCTCCGCGTTTGCTGCGTTCAAAAAGGGGCTAAAAGATAATTCTGTGCAATTCCTTCTGCACGGTATTATATTTTTTGCAGTATTCGCAGTCAGCTATTTTTCCGTTATTCTTTATTACAACGGAACGAAAACAAACGCGGTTTTCTGGCTTCCGCTGATAATAACGGCGTTGATCGCAGCAGCGGCGCTTTTTGCTTTGTATTATCCAAACGTCATGACTGTGACTATGGATATTCCGATGAAGGATATTTACCGGAATTGTCTGTTGTTTTCCTTCGGTGAACTGAAAAATAATCTCATGGCGACTGCCGCGCTGCTAATTCTTGGCGCAGTCATATTTACGATCGCCTATATCATAAATAATATGCTGGTTATCCTTGTGATACTGGGAGCGCTGCAAATTTTTGTCATTCCTTCGACCGTTCAGTATATTATTACGTTTTACGTCTATGACGATATGGTCGGTATCCTCGATGAAACGCGCAGGAACAGACGTGATGACGAGGAAGAGAAAGCTTCGGCAAAGCCTGTTCTGAACAAGGAGGAAGCCGAGGATATTTCGCGAATTCTTCCCGATGAGGATAAGGACGAATATATATTTTATAATGGTCGAATGATAAAGCGATCCGAGATCGAGAAGTTTCTGTAAACACAGCTGAAGTTTTTTGCGCAGCTTTTTCAAAAAAGCATGGCGAAAAGCTTCGGCTTTTTTATCGTGTTCATTATCACAACTATCAATTCAACGCTTGTAAACCCCCCCACAACTCCCGGCGGCCAAGCAGGCGCAGGCAGTTCCGCTGTAGGTTTTGACCGACGACACTTATTGCCGCGATTGATGCTTTTGCAGTGCGTATATTCTTCGTGTATTGGACATGGTTAGTGTTAGTGTAAAAAAATAGTAGGCTAGAATAATAGTAGTCAGCCCAAAACGCGGAGACCAACTGACCGTCATGGTAAAGTAAAATCGGAACCGTCAGCGGCGACACGCCGCCGGAACTGCCTGTCGGCGCTTGCCGATGCCGACAGGATAAATTGTGTATTGAAATTTTATGGAAAATGTGATATAATATCATGAATGTAATCATAAAATGGGGAGAAGTATAATTATGAAAAAAGTCAGAACAAGATACGCGCCCAGTCCGACAGGATTTATGCATGTGGGAAACCTCAGAACGGCGCTTTATGAGTATCTTATAGCAAAGTCACAGGGCGGCGATTTTGTCCTCAGAATAGAGGATACCGACCGCGAACGCTACGTTGAAGGCGCAGTTGACGTCATTTACAGAACGCTGGAAACAGCAGGGCTAAAGCACGACGAGGGTCCCGACGTAGGCGGCGACTACGGTCCTTACGTCCAGAGCGAAAGAAAAGATCTTTACCGCCCGTTTGCCGAGAAGCTTATCGAGAACGGCTGCGCTTACCGCTGCTTCTGCACGAAGGAGCGCCTTGAAGCACTTAAAGATACCGAGGAGTTCGCTAACGGCGGCTACGACCGCCATTGCAGAGATCTTCCGCAGGAGGAGATAGACCGTCTTCTCAGCGAGGGTACGCCATACGTTATTCGTCAGAAAATGCCGCTTACAGGCTCTACTACGTTTACTGATGCCGTTTTCGGAGAGATCACAGCGCCGAACGAGGAGCTACAGGATCAGATCCTTCTTAAAAGCGACGGTTACCCGACGTACAATTTTGCAAACGTTATCGACGATCACCTTATGGGTATCACTCACGTTGTAAGAGGAAACGAGTACCTTTCCTCAACGCCGAAATATAACCTTCTTTACGAAGCATTTGGCTGGGAAATTCCTACGTATGTCCACCTTCCTCTTATTATGGGCAAGGACGATGACGGCAATGTGTCCAAGCTCTCCAAGCGCCACGGTTCAACAGGATTTGACGATCTTATCGCCGAAGGTTATCTGCCCGAGGCTATTATAAATTATATCGCTCTTCTGGGCTGGTGCCCCGATGACAACAACGAAATGTTTACGCTCTCTGAGCTTGAAAAGGCGTTTTCGATCGACCGTATCAGTAAGTCCCCTGCCGTTTTCGATTACGCAAAGCTTGAATGGTTCAACGGCGAGTATATCAAGGCGATGACAACTGAGCAGTTCGAGCAGCTTGCAAAGCCGTATATCATGCAGGCGATAGGCGATAAGCCGCTCGATACGCTCAAAATCGCCGCAATACTCCACCAGCGTACAACAAAGCTTACTCAGATCGCAGAGAATATCAGCTTTTTTGCCGGGCTTCCCGAATATGATAAGGAGCTGTTTATCAATAAAAAGAGCAAGACGAACGCCGAAAATGCGCCCGTTATGCTGAAGGCTGCTTACGATGAACTGAAAGCTGTGCCCGAATGGAACAGCGAGGCTATCCACGATACGCTTATCGGTCTTGCGCAAAAGCTTGGCGTAAAGAACGGTACTGTAATGTGGCCTGTAAGAATAGCTGCTGCCGGCAGGAAGGTAACTCCCGGCGGCGCTGTGGAAATTCTCGATATTTTAGGAAGAGAGGAATCTCTGGCAAGAATGGAAAAAGGTCTGGCGAAATTCTGATCTTCACGCTTTCAGTAATATTAATTATTATCTTCGGAGAGGAAATAAACGCAATGTCGGAAGAAATAACAAATGCTAATTTTATTCACGATTTTATAGATGAGGATATCGCTCCGGGCGGAGATTACGCCGGTATGACGGTGCATACGCGTTTTCCGCCCGAGCCTAACGGCTATCTTCATATCGGTCACGCAAAGGCTATCTGCATAGATTTCGGAACAGCCGAAAAGTACGGCGGAATCTGCAATCTGCGTATGGACGATACTAACCCCACAAAGGAGGACGTGGAATATGTTGACGCCATTATGGAGGATATCCGGTGGCTGGGCTTCGACTGGGGCGACCGCTTTTTCTTCGCTTCTCAGTATTTCGAGAAGATGTACGAGTGCGCTGTCGAGCTGATCGAAAAGGGTCTTGCTTACGTCTGCGAGCTTACGCCCGAGCAGATGAGAGAATTCCGCGGCGATCTGACTACTCCTGCAAAAAGTCCCTTCCGCGACCGCCCGAAAGAGGAGAGCCTTGATCTTTTCCGCCGCATGAGAGCAGGCGAGTTCGAAGACGGAAAAATGACTCTTCGCGCAAGGATCGACCTTACGTCGGGCAACTTCAATATGCGCGATCCCGTTATTTACAGAATAAACAGGATCACCCACCACCGCACAGGCAACGAATGGTGCATTTACCCGATGTACGATTTCGCTCACCCGATCGAAGACGCTATAGAAGGTATCACACACAGCCTTTGTACTCTTGAATTTGAAGCTCACAGACCGCTCTACGACTGGGTACGCGATAACGTAACGCTGCCGGCAAAGCCGCGCCAGATCGAGTTTTCACGCCTTGGCATCACAAACACGGTTATGAGCAAAAGAAAGCTGCGCAAGCTCGTTGAAGACGGTATCGTAGATGGTTGGGACGACCCGAGAATGCCCACTCTCTGCGGACTTCGCCGTCGCGGCTACACTCCGCTGTCAATCAGAAATTTCTGCGAGAGAATAGGCGTTTCAAAGACTAATTCCACAGTTGATTACGCCTTTTTGGAGCATTGTCTGCGTGAGGATCTCAACGAAAGCGCTCAAAGGACGATGGTCGTTCTCGACCCCGTTAAGCTTGTTATCACAAATTATCCCGAGGGAAAAAGCGAAACGTTTGAGATCGAAAATAACCCCAACCGCCCCGAGGACGGCAAGCGCACTATCACATTTTCGCGCGAATGCTGGATAGAAAAAACAGATTACATGGACGAGCCGGTAAAGGGCTATTTCAGAATGTTCCCCGGAAACGAGGTTCGCCTGAAAACAGCCTATATCGTTAAATGCACAGGCTGCAAGCGCGATGAAAACGGCGAGCTTATCGAGGTTTACGCAGAGTACGACCCCGAAACACGCGGCGGCGATACGCCTGACGGCAGACGCATTAAGGGTACTATCCATTGGGTAGACGCCGAAAACAGCGTTGACGCCGAGGTCAGAATGTATGAAAATCTGTTTACAGATCCCGAACCCGATACGGGCGACAAGGACTTTTTGGAATACATCAACCCCGATTCATTGAAGATCCTGACAGACTGCAAGGCTGAAAAGGGCTTGACTCAGAGTGCTCAGACTCATTTTCAGTTCATGCGCATTGGCTATTTCTGCATTGATAAAAAGGCCTCCGAAAGCAGCGGCAGACTTGTATTCAACAAGAGCGTTTCTTTGAAGGACGGCTTTAAGAAAAAGAAGTGATTATATGCTGAGATACACAACCGAGCCTGTTAATATAAAAAGTGCCGACGGAGTACATACTCTCAACGGCATTGTGTACGTTCCCATAGGAACAGTCAGGGCGACAGTTCAGATCATTCACGGAATGTGTGAGCATATCGAGCTGTACAGCGAGCTTATGTCAGCTCTGGCAGAAAACGGCTACGCTGTTTTTGCTCACGATCAGCAGGGTCACGGAAAAACGGCAAGAGGCTTGGAGGAGCTTGGTTTTTTTGCCGAAGAGGACGGCGACAGCCTTCTCATTGAGGACGCACGCAGCTTCGCCGATGAATTTATCGGCAGCTACAGCGGCGTTAAGCATTTTGTTTTCGGTCACAGCATGGGCAGCTTTACTGCGCGAATTTGCAGCGAGCAGTACCCGGAAATGGCTGACGGGCTTATATTGGAAGGAACGTCAGGACCGCAGAAGGCTGCGCCGTTAGGCATTGCCGTTACCGATGTCAAAAGCCTTTTTCAGGGCAGCGACCATCGCTCCGAGTCTGCGCAGCGGCTTTTTTACGACATTTACAATATGGAATTCCGCACGGAGAAAAAGGATTATTCCTGGCTGACAAGCGACCCGAGCGTGATAGAATCGCACGAAAAGGACGAGCTTTTCAATTTTACATTTTCCGTAAAAGCGATGAACGACGTGGTGCGCCTCTGTACGCGGTGCAATACGGACGAGTGGTTTTCGTCGTATCGTTCCGATTGTCCTGCGCTGATAATTTCGGGAGGACACGACCCCTTGGGGAATTTCGGCAAGGGTGTACTTGAGGTGTTTCACAGGCTTGAAGCGGCAGCGCCCGGAAATATAACCTTCAAGCTGTACAGCTCAGCGCGCCATGAGCTGCTTAACGAGAGCTGCAAAAGCACCGTCATTTCGGATATATTAACGTGGCTGAATCGCATCGACAGCAAGCTTTGATTCTTCATATTGATATCTAATACTGATCTCTGATTAAAAGCTTTAAAAGGATTTTCGAGGATAATTTTTGCAAGACAAGGAAGAGGGCGCAGTAATACTGACGTAT
>CACYDO010000336.1 GCA_902773165.1 uncultured Ruminococcus sp.
ATACAGAGTCTCTATAAAATACTCCGATACAACGTCGTCACTGTCGATAAACGAAATAAACTCTCCACGGCAGCAGTCCAGCCCTCGGTTTCTGGCGTCGGAAAGCCCACCGTTATCTTTATGTATAACATTAATGCGTTCATCCTTTTTCGCATACTCATCACAGATTTTACCGCAGCTATCGGGCGAACCATCGTCGATCAGCAGTATTTCGAGGTTGTGATATGACTGAGAAACAATGCTGTCGATACAGCTTCTCAAGTATTTTTCCACCTTATAAACAGGTACGATTACGCTGATTAATGGTTCACTGTACACTAATACCTACCCTCACTTCATCTGACCGGTAGAATCACAAGAGTGACCCCCGTCGCTATACCAATCCAAAGCAAATTATTATTGCTAAGGAAGCACGATAGTCGGAGAACGATCTTTGTTACTATTTGGAATTATAGCTATTACACACTATGCGCTCCGAGGAACGCTTTATGATTCCTACTTTTGTTTTTTTCGCCATTATAATTCCCATCTCCCAAAGAAATCCACTTATTTTTCAACACTAAAGAACTGTACCAACAATTTCTTACAGCTTTTTATTACTCCGACTGCTCCGTTTTTTCTACATCCTTCTTTTTACGCAAAAGAGATTTCGGCAATAATGTACTCATAAGAAAAGAAAACTGATCCTTCTCAAATACTATCAGATATAGGAAAGCGAGCAGACAATATGCCGTACCGCCGATGATTACCAGAATAAAGAGATTTATCCAGGATACCTTCAGAAGCGGCTTTATTAACCATAGGATCAGATACATAGCAATACCTGTTACAAGAAACGGAACGATGCTTTTGAACGCCTTTGCTATTGAGATATATTTTCTTACGATTATAACCTCAAACACCGTTGCTACGGACTCTCCCGCGATCGTACCCACTATTGCACCAACCACTCCGAAGATCGGGATCAATATCAGGCTAAGAACAAGGTTTACAATCGTCGAGATCAACAGAGAAATCACATATTCTTTATCTCTGTGATAAGGAAGCAAGAACTGCGCGCGCAGAGTGTTGTTGAATGTCAAAAGAAAAATAAGCGGTGTCAAGAAGGCAAGATATCTTGCACAGACAATGAAAGCGCTGTTATAGTACAGGGGAATAAAGATGTCGGACACAGAAGCCATTCCGAAAATAAAAGCAAACGACAAAAACGACAGAAGAATAAGCGTGGACTCAAATTTCTCCCTTGCCTTTTTGATCTCGTTGTGCGTTATCAGATACGTCATGGTAGGAAGCATAACGGTACTTATGCTGTTGATTATATGAACAGGTACCTTGACAAGCTTCTCGGAGTATTCGTAAAAACCGACGTTCGTTTCATTTGTCAGAACACCTAAGAGAACCTTGTCTATCGTCTGATATACATTTAAAGCGATAATCGAAACGCTCAGCACTAAAAGAGGCTTCATAGTATGCAGGATCTCTTTTCTTGAAGGGAGCTTAAACTTGTACGTTTTGCAGATATAGGGCAAAACTACCACATTGCCCATAAGGTATGATAATGACATTATTATTGAATAAAGTATCAGATGATGCTCATTCTTTACAAATATAAATATGAGAACAAGCTCTAATACCTTCACAAATACATTTCGCATTATCAGGCTTTTGAATTTATTTACACCGAAATAGACCCAGGTGAAATCAAGAAATGTAGAAAATACAAACAGTATCTGAGTCCAGAAAACAGTTTGGTTTGAAGGGCAGAAAAACAATACAAAGACCGCGTAGGCAATAACACTGAGAATACTGAAAATGCCGTGTGTAAAAAAAATAGTCCAGAGCTTTCCAGCCAGCTTTTCATCATCACCCTGACATGAAGCTATCTCACGCGTTCCGTATTCTACCACGCCAAGCCGCCCTACTATAAAAAACATATATGCGATCGTATATGCGTAAGTGTAGACACCGATGGCGTCTGCACCAAGAGTATTAGTTAAATACGGCGAAATAATAAGCGGAATAACAAGTATGATAACCTGATATGCCATTTGGTATCCTATATTCTTCTTGACACTGCTCACTAAATCATTTCCTTTTTGAATTAGTCGGTTAAACCTATCATCTTAACCAAATTGCTGCATGCGTTTGTCTTCATTTGATTAAACAGATCGTTCATTCTTTTCCTTTCGTCACGATAGTCGTCCTTTCCCTGCCTGATCTGACCGAGGAATGAAAGCAGAGAATCCAGCTCATACGCATGTGTACCCGGCATAAGCAAGGTGGGGTCGTCAACTATAAAGCCTCTGCCCTTCTTGTAGCTTTCAATATCGTCAAGCGTGAAGCAGATCGGCTTGTCCAGCAGCAGATAATCGAAATATATCGACGAATAGTCGGTTATCAGCGCGTCAAAATCCTTTATAAATTCGTATAGATATATCTGCTTCTCATTCAGATCTTCATTCGTTATTACGACAATGTTTTTCATATTGTCCATATTGACCGTCATAGCACGATGTGACTTGATGACGATCATAATGCTGTTTTCTTCGCAAAAATCATTGAGTGCTTTCAGCAAATCATTATTAACAGCGATCGGAAGACCGGTATCACTGTTGAAATCCTTGGAATCATTGAATCTCCCGTTTGTCGATACTCTGAATGTGGGCATCCAGAGAACGGCTTTCTGATAATCCGAAATACGGGGAATGACCTTGTCCAAAGTATATGTATTCTTTTGAAAGAAGTCACATCTGCATTGTCCGCTAAGCAAAACTTTTGATTCGTCAACGCCAAAGGCTTTTGCCATTAACGGCTTAAAATATTCTGATGTTGCCGTAACGTAAGTAAACGAATTGAGCACCTCGTCCTGATAATCCTTATCATTACAAAGCTTTCCGATCCGCTTCAGCGGCATACCATGCCATAAATTTATAACCATCTGATTCTTGCTCGGCTTTATCCTCATATCTCCGAAGCAGAAAAACACATATTTCGCCCGCAGGTATTTTAAAACGCCGCCTAAAGCGCCGACATTCCTCCAGCCGTTTACAGTTTTGCTCTTGTTTGCCGGCAGCGAAAGGAATATCTTATGCGTTCCGGCAATTCCGTTATCGGCAAAATATACCAGCAGAGCTTCAGAATTGTCGATCAGAGTTTTATTAGTTCCATCGTAAAAAAGTATCGTGTTTTTATCCTTGGGAATGATCTTATTTATCAAAGAAACAAACCCCATCAAGAATATAATAATTTTTCGGAATGTACTGTTTCTTATTATTCTTTTAAACATCGGCTGCCTCCGACTTGTTTTTTTTCTTTAATGCTGAAGCTTGGAATCATATTTGAAAAAAACATTATTACAGGGAATAATGTTGCCTCATGTCTGACCCACGATCCGAAATCAGGTTCAAATGTAGCCGAACCTACAAGGAATCCCGTAAATATGCACAGTGACAAAAGCAGCTTTTGATTCTTTGTATCCTTGATTGAAATCAAGGATTTGAAATAAAAATACGTTATCATAAACTGGAAAACGATGTAGGGTATGTATTTCCATCCGAGCCTTGCCAATTCAACAGGAAACAGCATTCTCACAATAAGAATCAGTATATCAAGGACGTAAAAAACAGGATTGGTCGCACTCTGCCTGAACAAAACATTGATCTGTGAGGTTGAGCCTAATCTGTTCTCCTTCGTTCTGATCCTCATAAGATAAGCGTAATCTTCTGCGCTGACATAGCGCAGAACGTAAACAAGCAGTAATATTGAAAGCGACAATGAAATGATAATAATTAACGTCATGCGACGCTTACTTCTGATCTCTCCGACCTTGCCCCACTTCAGCAATCCATAGATAACAATACTGAAATACATTATAAACATAAAGTAGATTCTGAAGGTTAAGGCACATAGTAAAAGGACACTCATACAAAGAATGAATTTAATCGTATCCGGTATTCTTTCGGAGATCAAAATACAGAATATCACTAAAAAGAAAAGCATCTGTATCGGCTCTTTTGCCAGCGTAAAATCAAAAAGGTTAAGGACTATAACAAAGACCATTAAAAACACCGCTTGAAAAAGCGGAACCTTTCTCTCGAACCTTCTGAAAACAAACAGTATCAAAATATTATAGATCACGGTCACAGCGATCTCAAACACATAGAACGATTCCGTTTGTAAAAAAACATTCAGCAGCTTGTAGAATATGATAGTGTTATCCTTTGCATTTCCATATACGTTTTCTTCTATTCCTCCGATGGCAAAAGTCAGATTGTCGTTCAGAATTCTTGGTAAAAGCTCCCATCCGATACTTGTATCCACAAGAAGAGTTTTCATTAATGTGAATCTTACAAATTTCCCCATCAACATTAATATCGGGAATAAAAGTATTATCTGTTCTTTATTGATATTATATTTTTTTAAGGAGTTGCTTGGTGACATCTGATTACCTCTTCCGGTCTGAATGATTTAGGCAACACCGCACAAATACCGCCTTACGGCTTAGCACCAAATCTGCTTGCATATTTGGCACTATATCTGTGCGGTATTGCCTTAACTTCCTTTAACCTTTTTATAAATACGCTTCACCCGATCATGCATTCCGGTCTTCACTAAAATGAGCCTTGCAATCCTTTTGATCTTTACAGAATATGAATCGGGGAAATATTCGATCAGCGTCTGCGATCCGGAAGGACTTTCACTGAAATCCTTCATAAAAGCCTCGCGCCGAAAGTTATACGGTACAGACTTAAACATGGCGCTTTGCGGAACCAAAATATCCTCCGGACGGCATTCATATCGTCTCACAGAATTTATTTCGCCGAAGATTCTTCTGCCTTTGTCGGTATGGATCAGCATATTTGTAGTTCCTTTGTCATCATCCATATCGCTGTTGATATCATGGATCTGAAAGCAGTCCCATATTGTAAAATCGCTGACTCTGTATCTTTTTTTAAACAAACAGTTGTAACAGGACGGTCTGTCGCAGATATTGGAGAAAAATGCTCTGAGCATAGGATCAGATTCAACGCCCCTTGCATACACAACACGCCCTTCATTATCCCTGACAGTCATATTGGAGTATTTATATCCATGGTGCTTATCCCTGAACAGAATCGCCGAGATATTATCACCGTATTTTTTCTTTTGCATTTTCATATAGCTTTCAAAGACAGTGGGGGAGCCGACAGCGCGACAAACGACATCAACTGTCACAAGCGTCTCGTAATCTCTGCCGAGATACGATTTGAGTCCTTCGACCTGACAGGGAGTTCCGCTGAAGCATACCCATCTGCCCTGCTTCAGATCCTCCTTGACCTTGGAAAACGCGTCGCCGAGAAAGCTTTGCACATATTTGCTGTTTCTGAATCTGCGAAGTTCAACGGCGTCACACACTCTGAAATGGCATACCCGCAGATCATCATCATACGCAGCGCCGTAAACAACGCCGTTTTTTTCAAGAATATATCGGGCGATAGCTGTGAAAGCGCCGCCCGACGTACTTTCACGCCGCTGAGTCTCGTCAAGAAGCTGGACTACAAAAGCTTTCTGCTCAAATTCAGCTTCTTTTACAGGATTCTTGATCCGACAGACTCTTTCGCACTGACCGCAGCCAACGCATTCTTTTTCATTCACAACAGGGTACAAAAAGCCCTCACTGTCTCTTTGCATCGTAATACAATGCTTTGGGCATATTGCAGAGCATGCCGTGCATCCGCAGCAGTTTTGTTTTTCTTCAAAAGAACCATTCAGCAGGTTTTTTATCATATTTAACTTCTCCTTCATATTTCACACAGCAGAAATACGAATAACCGTTTGTCACATTTACAGATCTGTCGAACGTTCGTCTGAAAGCGCCGCTTCGAGATACCTATACGATTTTTCTCTCAGAGTGTTCAAATTCTTTTTTACGGCTGAATAATCGATTTTCCGTTGCAGACATTCTGCAATATCTTCATCGCCCGTCATGAGCCTTCCGCTGACGCCTGCGACAGAAAACAGTGTGTCCAGTCTGCTGTTCGTGGACTGCTTATTCTTACTTGAAAACCTTCTGAATGTGAAGAAGGTCCTTTCATACTGCATTGAAAAAACCGAGCAATGGAAAGAATCGGTACATACATATTTTGCATTTCTAATGAGGTTGAGGAAATCACCGGGATCTACATCGTACAGGCACTGATCTGCGATCTCCTCATCTGACTTGACATATTCGTCGATGTGCGGAAGAATGACGATTTTGCAGCCTGTTTCTTTTTTTAAACGTTCGGCAAATTTTCTGTGCAAAGGATTACCGCCGAGAAAATAACAAAAAATGTAATCTTCTTTGATGATCGGCGTTGCCTTCTGTATCGAAAGCCATTCGTCTCCGGTAAACAGCAGCGTAGGATCACACACAACAGGAACATCTCTTCCGGTCAGCTCCTTTACAAGCCTCTGTCCTGATTCCTCACGAACGCCTATATGCCTGATCCTATTTAAGAAGACAGACGCCTTAGCCGCAGAATCACCGGGAAGTGATGATTGACCGAAGCTTGTAGCGTAAGCTATGGAATTTACGCTCTCCGGCACCCAGCTCAGAGTGTAGTAATCGGCGGCTATATTTCCCGGAAGCCAGAGCTGATCCGAACCTACAAGAACTGCCGAATACATCTCTCCACAATCCCGGCTCATTTCGGCTATTGACGAAAACTCCTTCGAAAGCCGGAAGTACTTCTTTTCAAATGTTTTAAATCCCGACGTTCTCTTTTCAAGCTTCTTGGAATACTCGCCTTTGTTAAACTTCTTTTTGATAACATTTTTTACTCTGCCGAGCTTCGTAAAGAGGATACCCGTGGTAAACGAAGCTTTTATAAAATATTTAAGCTTCGCTTTTTTTATTTCCCTGTTAAAGCCGGTAATACTTACAGTTTCGTTATCATAGCCAAGCCTGTCAAGAGCCATCTGAGTACCCAAAGCCTGGATCATACTTCCGTAATTTGGCTGAAAATAACAGGAAACGATCGCAACCTTCTTCATATTTAAAACCATCACTTTACTAACGAATTAAACAACGCTAAATGTTCATCCGCTGTCCGCTGCGCGTCGAACAGCTCGACTCTCTTTTTTCCTTTTTCCGCAATATCGTTTCTGAGTTCTTTATCTTTATACAGTTTTATAACAGCTTCGGCCGCCTGCTTATAGTCGTCAATGTCCACAAGCAGACCAGCATTTCCTACTACGTACGGTATAGCGTCGGCTTTTGTGGCTACGATTGGTTTTCCCAAATACATGTACTCCGGGAGAACCAGCCCGAACCCTTCCCAACGGCTCAGAAGTACAGCTTCGTCAAAAATCCCCAAATAGTCCAGCGGGTCATTGACCCAGCCTGTTATCAGAAAAGATTCGCTGAGTCCAGCTTGACTTATCATCTCGGATACAGTGCCGCGAAACTCACCTCCGGCGATATCGTCGCCGACCATAAGAAAAAAAGCCTCCGAAATTGATTTCTTGATTTCGGAAGCCATCTTTACAAACACATCGGGAGCCTTCTGAGCAGACAACCGTCCGATAGTTCCAACAACGAACGCGTCCTGTGGTATTGAAAGCGTCTCCCTTTTTTTAGGGGACAATCCGTCAAATTCGTCAAAATTTATACCATTGTTAATTACTGTAAGCTTATCTGTTTTACATATCCTGTGTTCAATGGCACTTTCTTTTTCATACTCGGAAATACATACGATCTCATCGGTCAGTGGAGAAAGGAGCTTCTCGACTGCCGCATAGAACTTTAATTTTTTCTTTCCCGCATTTTTCATATTGAATGCCCAGCCATGAGGATTGTAAATAAGCTTGTTTTTTATGAAGAGATCCGCTGCGCGTCCTATCGCACCTGCCTTTGAGCTGTGACAATAAACGATATCGGGCTTATATTTTTTTACAGCCCTTCTCACAGCAAGGATCGCCCTTATATCCTTAGCCGAAATAGCGTTTTGCATTGAATCTATGACGACTATTTCAGACGCAAGACCTTTGAATTTTTCTATATCAAATAAGTTGGAGCAGACCAGTATGTGATCGTACTCGGGGTACTTTTTAAGCTTGTTAAGCAAAGTTACCAAATAACGTTCCACTCCGCCTGCAGCCTGCGCAATGTGCAATATCTTCTTTGCCAATGGATATTCCGCCCTTCTTCTGTCCGTATTTGATACAGCCAGCAGATTACCTTAATTGTCGTTTCTCTTTGAGGAGATACGCTCTGCTCATGATCCTGATTCGGAGAAATACACGTAGGGTTTCCGAGTATAACTATTTATCTTCCAAGTTGGAGTAGGTGCTTTCCG
>CACYDO010000337.1 GCA_902773165.1 uncultured Ruminococcus sp.
CCATTCTTTCCTAAAATAATATTATTAGGATTAATGTCACGATGTAGAATACCGTTCTTTTCAAGTTCAATTTCAATTTGTAAAAGTGTGTCTAATAATTTGAATGCGTCTGAAAGGGTAGCTGTGTGACCTTGATTGATCCAATCACGGAGTGAAACACCATCTATAAATGATTCCACTATGTACAATACATCCTCATCGATAGATTCATCTCTTACAATACCGCTTTCAAGTATACGAGGAACATTCGGTATTGACATTCCTTTGAGAATATCAATTTCTTGTAAAGTTCTCGCATCAGCAGCATTAGAAATAAGTTTGAGTGCAACTTTTTTTCCATCAGTAGCTATAGCTGGATATACTATTTTTTGGCCACCCTTCTTTGGCTTTTCCATACTAATAAATTTCTTTTTAAGTTCTTCGGTGTTCAAATAATCTTCTCCTTTCTTCTTAACCATCGTACAACCCACTCATTAAACTGTAATGAAGCATACGAAACCGGAAATGAACGTTCAGCACTTCGCAAAACGATATTTATTGTCCCATTAACTAGTATAATCCCAAGTCCATTGGCTTGACACGTTTCAATAATTTCTGATGAGCAAGCCTTTTTGTTCAAAAGAATATATGACTCTGTAGAAAACCAAGTATTGTTATTAGCTTGTCGAATTGCTTCATGCCATTTATCAATCTTTGCTTCAATTGAGATAATTTTGCGAATCCTTGCAAATGTATCAATTTGAACATTCTTTACAGTTTCATTTTTTGTGTTATAGTAAACCATTTTACATTCTGTCAATCTGTCAAGCGACTTTTTAATAATATCAATCGGAAATCCTAGCATTTCATTCATCTCAGAAACGGTAGTATGCTTTTTCATCTGAACATAGAATAAGATTTTAATGTCTGTTATATTTAACAAATCCCTCGTAATCCCCAGATTACAATTGGGCGTTGAATTGTACTCAACTATGACAATATCTGGATAGCCAGTATCAACTAAGGGCTCAATAAAGACTGCCGCTTTTTTTTTCTTCATTTTCGAGTATTTAACAGTCAAGTAATCAAGATACTGATTAACCATATCAGATTCTTTTCCCTTTGTTTCTGTCCTAGAAATATATCCAATATCTGGAATTGAAGAACTAAAGATCATAATATTATTCATCTCTATGGGGGAAGCATTTCTGCTCCTAATCACATAATCACCTTCTCGAAAGCATGCTTTTGAGGTGTTTGCTATTAAATAATCATTTATTTCTTCCTCAAGACAAGCTATCAGAATCACCTTGTCTGTTAAGCATGCTATATTATATTATAAATATACACGAGTTCGTTGTCAATAGGCATTTTCACCTTTTATTGAAATATAATTGCAAGAACTCAAGTATCGCACCTCAATGCATTTACTACGACGATTTCCGCATCTCTCGATAGATTACCCCGGCGAGCGCGCTCATGATTGCGTTGAATTTACTTCTGTCAGCAAAGAGCGACTCGAAGCTCTCCTGCGATTCCGTATAGCTGTCCATCGCCGCAGCCTCGAACGCAGACGGGAAGATGCTCTCCGTGAAAATCGTCGGGTCGGTGGTTCGGGCAGAATCTGCGAGCTTCTGATTTTTCATCAGCTTCTGGTGCAGTGCATCAATGATCACGCGGTCTGCATCGGTGAATTGCCCCTTGTATTTCTCGTTGATCCGTTCCAGAATCTCGTCAAGCGTACTCTTTTTCTGCGCGCCTGCAGCGCCCTTTTGCTTTGCCGGAACATACTCTCCGTCGAGGTTTTGCAGCTTGATCTCACCCTCAAAGGTCTTTTGCAGCTTGTAGTATTCCAGCTTCAGCTTGCCTTCCAGATCAACGGGATCGTCCTTCTCGGCAGGGAGCAGGCGCAGCAGATAGGCAAGGAACAAATACTCCTTGTGCATTTCCGCGTCGAACATCCGCACGACCTGCGTGATATACCCATACCAGCGCAGGAACTGCCGCACCTGCCGCCGGAACTGATACCGCGTTTCCGGGTCTTTCGCGTTATAGCGGTCTGCAACCGGTTTCAGCGCACTTGTCATTTTGCCCATCGCGGCATCACCCTGCCGCACATCCCAGACCTTGATAAATGCGTCAATGTCCTCGGCGGCATAGATTGCGTAGCCGAGCAATTCTTTTTCTGTCTGATAGATCAGATCGGTGTTGACCTCCTGCTCAAGGGAGGTTTCCTGATAGAACGGCTGAAACGCATCGAGAATATCCTCCTGCTTGTTGGCAAAATCGAGGACAAAAGTATCATTCTTGCCGGGACAGGTGCGGTTTAGGCGGGAGAGCGTCTGCACCGCTTTCACACCTTTCAGCTTTTTGTCTACGATCATCGTATGCAGCAGCGGCTCGTCAAAGCCGGTCTGATACTTCTCGGCAACAACCAGCAGATTGAAATTCTCGTGGAATTCCGCCTTTGTCTGCGATTCGGCGATGTGGCTGCCGTCCTTGCGGACATTCAGCGACGGCTCGGTGTATTCCTCGTCGCCGTCCTGCACGGCACCGGAAAACGCCGTCAGCACATCCATATCCGTATAGCCGTGCTCCTTGATATACCGCTTGATCTCGTGGAAATAGCGCACCGCGGCAAGACGGGAATCCGTCACAATCATCATTTTCCCCTTGCCGCCAATCTTGTGGCGCGTGGTTTCGCGGAAGGTCTCGACGATGATC
>CACYDO010000338.1 GCA_902773165.1 uncultured Ruminococcus sp.
ATACCCGAAGGACGGGTATTTTTTATTTTACTGTTTAAAAAACGATCGTAATCCATTATACCATACATTCCCTTTCGTCGATATCAGAATTCAGATTCTGCATATCGGTATTATTCGACTTGTACTTGGTGAGTATGAAATGAGTATCGGCGGAGAGTACGGAGTCGAGCGGCGAAAGTCTTCTTGCAACGAACATTGCAATATCCTGAATAGTTTCGCCCTTTACGAATACGGCAAGATCGTAGTCGCCTGCCATAAGGTAAACGCCCTCTACCTCTTCAAAAGCCATGATCCTTTCAGCTACCTCGTCGAAGCCCTTGTCACGCTTCGGAGTAACTCTGAGCTCGATGAGCGCTCTTGCGTCGGAGTCGGGAAGCTTTTCCCAGTTTATCAGCGCGTTGTAGCCTCTGATAACGCCGATCTCCTCAAAATGAGTTATCTGCGCTCTGATGTCGGCAGCAGTTGTACCGAGCATAGCGGCAAGCTCCTCATCGGTATATCTGCAATTCTCTGAAAGCAGCTCAAGTAAACGGTTTTTCATGATTTATCTCTCCTTTTAATTATTAATAACTATTTTAAAAATACTGTGTTATGACATCTCACCTGAATGGTATACTGCCTTTGCTGTTATTTCTCAAAAATCGCCGCGTTAGCGGAGATAGCACGCAGTGACGGCAGTTTTTTCACAAGAGTACATAAAACTCCCCGAAGGAAGTGCCCTTGTGGTATCGTCAGGCGGTCTTTGGGCGGTGTTGCTGAAGGAGATCTGCGCGGAGAAAAATGCGCATAAGTCCTGAAAGGGAAATATCAGCTAACAGTCACTGCAAAGTATTCTCGGGACTGTCAGCGGCGGCGCGCCGCACGTTTCCGGAGAAAAATGCACAGCTGCGGTAGCTTTCTCCTTCGTATCTGACCATGCAAACAGCGGCGTAGCCCAATATCAGCCAGAAGAAAACGACCATAAAGGTTGCGTCGAAAACGAGCGTTTTTTCGAAAAACGCATACACGCAGTATGCTGCTATGAAGGACGCAAGACACGGGAAAATATCGCTGCGGATCGTCGGCTTTACGGCGAAAAGATCGGAAATCATACGCTTTGCAAGGCATAACGCAAAGCCCATAAAGAGAATAAAGCCGACCGCGCCCGAACAGACAAAAACTGTAAGATAGCCGTTGTGGAAATCGCTGTACTTCATCTTATTGTCGTTGTAGCGATTGCCGTATTTTGTGATCTCGCCCTTGCCTACTCCGAAAATCGGGTGGTGCTTGATGACGTTTACGCCCTGCTTGAACAGCTTTATTCTTCCGCTGTCGATATTCTTGTTTTCATGCTCAAATGTGATCTTATTAAGCTCGTCGTCGTTCGTTTCAAAGACGTTTATCGACTCCTCGGGCGGACTCATCGTCTGAGTTGCGCTTGTCTGGACGACAGAACGAACTGCAAATACGCTCACCGCAACTGCTACGAAAAGCGCTATCAGACCCAGCACCCATTTTACGGCATAGCCGGGGCGTATTTCCTTTCCGCCGAAAAGACGGTAGCACACATACGTTATCGTGTAGCAGACGATTATAAGCATAGTCGCGTTGGAATCCGTCAGGAATATCACAGCAAGATTCAAGCCTGCCGATAAAACTATCGGGATACGTCTGCGCTTTGTGAGCGGCTTTCCCGAGGTCTTTTCGGAAAAATCCCCCTGCCAGAGTATATGGCAGCAGAACATCGCGCAGAACGAGGTAAACGCCATCAGATTCGGATTGAAATATATTCCGGTAAAGCGGTTTTCGTATACGACGAGATAACCGAACGCATACGACACGCTCTGACCTATCGTATAAAGTGAGATCAGGCTCAGGATATTTATTACGAGGGAAAGCCACATCATTATCCTGCACAGCGTGTAGATCTCCTTATAGATACGCCGTCTGCCCTCTTCTGTTTCGGCTTCGATGTGCAGACCGTAAAACATAAAGAAGATCATCGGCAGATAGAGTATCATTCCTATACTGAGCCAGAAGCCTCTGTCGTAGCCCTCAATGACCACCGTTACGACGTTGGCTGCAATAAATGAGAGCAGCCAGCCGTAGTAATTGACTTTCTTTATATTTAAAGTATATACATATTTTCTGAAAAATATTGCCGCTCCCCAAAAGAAAAGGAATACGGCTGCCACTATCGCAGGAACGCTGATATAACCGATCTGACAGACTATCAGATCTATCACAAACGCGATCCGGAAAGCTGAGGAATTGTCGCGTAGCTCTGTTTTGAGAGCGCTGCTTTGCTCCACCATATCACCGCCCATTCGAAAGACGCCGCTTGCGCGGATTACATTTACATTTACAAAAATACCTTGACCACGGTCAGTATCATTATATATATATCGTAAAATACGTTGAATTTCTCTATGTATTCGAGATTATACTTCATTTTTTCGGGAAGTATCTCTTCAATATACGCTTTTTCCACGTCGGATGCCTTATCGAGTATTTCCTCCTCGTTGCGGTACTTTATACTCGTCATTGAGGTTATCCCGGCAGGCATTAAGAGCGTCGCGTACATTTCTGGGGTATATTTATCGACGTAGCGCTCGACCTCGGGGCGCGTTCCCACAAAGCTCATATCACCCGTCAGCACGTTGAAGACCTGCGGCAGCTCGTCAAGCCTGAGCTTTCGCAGAAAATGACCTGCCTTTGTAATGCGGCTGTCGGCGCCTGCCGTGACCTGAGCGTTTTTCGAGTTGTCGTTGACGTACATCGTGCGGAATTTAAATATACGAAAGACCCTTCCGCCTGTTGTAACTCTGCGCTGACGGAAAAACACAGGCCCTTCGGAATCCGCCTTTATATACGCTGCGATGACCGCCATAGGCAAAAGCAGAATGACCGTCAGCAAAAGCGCAAATATTATATCTGAAAGTCTTTTAAGGAAAAGACTGATTTTTCTGTGTGAAAGTATATCGTAATACTTTTTTAGCTCTTCCGACTGCATTTTCGGCGGAAGAGATGAATATTTTGGCAAAAGCATAATTGTATCTCCGAGAAGCTGATCTCTATTTTTTTGACGATTACAAATTGTGCGCAAATATTCACGCAGCATGAATTAAAATAACAACATACAAAATAACTGGAGGTAATGCAATGAATGTTAAAACTGTGTTTGACAGCGGCGAGCTTACGGCTCTGCTGTCCGGCGACATCGACCATCACGCTGCACGCGAAATGCGGCTGGTGATCGACGGCGACATTGAAAGATTTCACCCCGGTGTGCTTTCGCTCGATTTTCGCCGCGTAAGATTCATGGACAGCTCCGGAATCGGGCTTATCATGGGAAGATACCGTCTTATGAAGCTGACGGGCGGCGCTGTTAAGCTTGAAAACGTTCCGCCTGCGCTTGAACGTATAATCGCCCTATCCGGCGTAAGAACGCTGATCGACTGATGTTACTGACGAGGTGAAAAAAATGGAAGCTGTAAATGAAATGACGCTCACATTTGCGTCAAAGAGTATGAATGAAAATTTTGCAAGAGCTGCCGTAAGCGCATTTGTTCTGCCGCTCGACCCGACGATAACTGAGCTTGCCGACATAAAAACGGCTGTTTCCGAAGCGGTGACAAACGCCATTGTGCACGGCTACGAATACGGCGAGGGGCAGATAACTCTCAACGCAAAGATACTACCCGGCGGCCGCGTTATCATAAAGGTACGCGACAAGGGGCGCGGAATAGAAAACATTAAGCAGGCGATGGAGCCGCTGTTTTCGACTGTCGGCGGAGAACGCGCAGGGCTTGGCTTTGCTGTTATGCAGAGCTTTATGGACAGCCTTAAAGTCACTTCAAAGCCCGGCTCGGGAACGACCGTTACGCTGGAGAAATACATCATCAGACGAAACAGGGCGGTGAACGATGAACGGGGCTAATCTTTGCGCCGCGCAGGAACGCAGCACAGAAGCAGGAGAAAACCTTCGTCTTGTACACGCAGTAGCCGCACGGTTCCGCGGCCGCGGCATAGAATACGAAGAGCTTTACAGCGCAGGCTGTCTGGGGCTTGTTAAGGCGTGCGACCGGTTCGACCAAAGCAGAGGGCTTTGTTTTTCCACCTACGCCGTTCCGCTGATCTTAGGCGAAATAAAAGGTCTTTTTCGCCGCGGCGGCGCGTTAAAGGTCAGCCGAAGCCTGAAGGAAACGGCGCTCAAGGTCAACCGGGAGCGTGACTCCTACATAAGCCGCACCGGGCGTGAGCCGACGGTAACGGAGCTTGCAAGCGCTGTCGGCGTAAGCGAGGAAACTGCGGTAGAGGCTTTGTGCGCATGCCGCCAACCTCTTTCGCTGACTCAGCCCGACGAAGACAGCGATCTCGACGCGCCGTCGCTTTGCGACATTCCCGTAGATTCGGGAGAGGAAAAGCTTGCGGAAAGTCTGAGTCTGCGTCAGGAAATAGACAAGCTGCCCGAAGACGACCGCAAGCTGATAGAGCTGCGATATTTCCGCTGTCTTACGCAAAGTCAGACTGCAAAATTTTTCGGAACATCACAGGTTCAGATCTGCCGCCGTGAAAAAAAGATACTCTCAGTACTCCGGGAAAGACTTTCCTGATCCGTGTGGCTCTGCATGACAGAAAACCGTTCTCTGAGTTTCAGAGGGGAAGAGTGGAAAGTGGAGGTCAATTCCACTTTCCACATCGGACTTTATCGTCTTACGGCTCACAGCATATTCTCTACAATAGAAACGACCTCGGAAAGAGCAGGATCTATCTTCGAAATATCCTTAGCGCCTGCCATAGCCATTTCGGGCTTGCCGCCGCCGTTGCCGCCTGTGAGCTGTGCGACTGCCTTTGCAACAGCGCCTGCCTTTACGCCTGCTTTAACAGCGGACTTCGTGCAGGCTGCGGCGAACGTACCCTTGCCGCCTGTTTTTCCTGCAAGAACAACGACCGCTTCATCGTATTTTCCGATGATCTTGTCGCAGACATTTCTGAGCATATCGGCGTTAACGTCTTCGAGAACTCCCGTAAACACGCTGACGCTGCCTGCCTTTTTCTCGCTTGCGATGATCTTATCTACCATGCCCGAAGCAAGCTTGGAGTTAAGCTCGTCGATCTTTCTGTCCTTTTCGTGAAGAGCTTCCGCTGTTTTTTCACAGCCCTTTGCAAGCTCCCACGGATTCGGAATTTTAAGAGCGGCTGCCGAATCATGAATGATACCGATAAGGCTGCCGAGATATTCGAGAACTCCCGTTCCCGTAACGGCTTCAATTCTTCTTACGCCTGCCGCCGCCGACGCTTCGGAACGGATATGGAACAAGCCGAGCTTTGACGTATTGTTTACGTGCGTACCGCCGCAGAACTCAACAGAGAAGTCGCTTGCCTTTACTACTCTTACGATATCGCCGTACTTCTCGCCGAAGAGAGCCATAGCGCCGAGCTTGCGTGCCTCTTCAATAGGCATTTCCGTGCTGGTTACTTCAATAGCTTCAAGGATCTTCTCATTTACAAGACTCTCTGTCTTGCTGATCTCCTCCGGCGTCATTGCGGAGAAATGAGTAAAGTCAAAGCGGAGCTTATCTTCCGTTACAAGCTGACCTGCCTGCTGAACGTGAGTTCCCAGTATTTCGCGCAGAGCTGCCTGGAGAAGATGTGCGGCAGTGTGGTTTCTCATAATATTCTCACGGCGTTCGCTGTCTACCTGAGCGCTTACCTCAGCGCCTGTGCTTGCCATACCCTTAATGATCTTTGCCTCGTGGAAGATAATGCCGTTGTTGTTTTTCTTTGTGTTAACAACCTCAGCAGTGAAATCACCGCAGGAGATAACGCCTGTATCGCCGATCTGACCGCCGCTTTCTGCATAGAAGGAGGTTCTGTCGAGGATAAGAATAACCTCGTCGCCCTCGTAAGCGGCTTCTGCTCTTTCGCCGTCCTTTACGATAGCGGACACCTTCGCGGAGCTTGTCATCTCGGTATAGCCTGTGAATTCTGTCTTTTCAACATCGGACAGATCGGTGGAATCGCTTATCCATGCGTCTGC
>CACYDO010000339.1 GCA_902773165.1 uncultured Ruminococcus sp.
AAATTTTCTTAATTTTTTGTATAAATTTCTCAAAACCACCTTTACAATATTCGATTTTTGTTTTATAATTACAATAAGTCTAATTGAATAAGATTGAATGGGTTTGTGCGCGGCGGAGTGTTTATTGTGTTTCCGAGACTTGATTTTAATATTGTCCGCGTATGACGCTGAAAGGTTGGATCACTAAATGAGTATTGAAAAGATTAAATCTGAGCTTTCCGGTACTGTTGCTTACAGACGGCTCGAAGCGCTTTTTGACGAAGGAACGTTTTCACCGATCGCACCTTATGCAAAATCGGCTGACGGTCCTGCTGAAGCAGCGGCGGGCTACGGCGAGGTCAATGGCTGCGCTGTATACGCATTTGCTCAGAACAGCGATATCTGTTCGGGCGCTATGTCGAAGGCTCAGGCTGCAAAGCTTAAAAAATTGTATGAGCTTGCTCTCAAAACGGGAACTCCGGTGGTAGGAATTTACGATTCTATCGGCGCGCGCGTAAGCGAGGGTGTTGAAATGCTGACGGCATACGGTGAGCTGCTTAATCTGAGCGGCAAGCTGGCAGGTATTGTTCCTCAGATCTCTGTGATACTCGGTCCGTGTGAGGGAACAGCAGCGCTGCTTGCGTCTACAGCCGATTTCGTTATAATGAGCGGGAATGGCAAGTTTACTGTTGCTACAAACGGTGAAGGCGGAAGTGCAGATGAAAACAAAGCAAACGGTACGGCAGCTATATGCACAAAAGACGAATTTGCTGCAATTGAAGCTGCTAAAAATCTTGTTGTAATGCTTCCGCAGAATAATCTTTCAGACGCTTATCAGACAGAAGAGATACCCGCGATGGATAACGGCGATGTTGTTTCAGCGTTTGTTGACGGAGGCAGCTTCGCAGAACTGTACGAAGGT
The DNA here is from genome assembly GCA_902773165.1 of uncultured Ruminococcus sp. Classification (GTDB taxonomy): domain Bacteria; phylum Bacillota; class Clostridia; order Oscillospirales; family Acutalibacteraceae; genus RUG592. The sequence goes on from CACYDO010000339.1 coordinate 902, forward strand.
TATGCAGAAAATGCAGGCGTTGGCTTTGCAAGGCTTAACGGTGATACTGTCGGCATTATCCGTACAAACGGTACAATGGGTGCGCAGGAGTGCGAGAAATGCACAAGACTTGTTCGCTTCTGTGACGCGTATTCCGTTCCGGTTATCACGCTTGCAGATTCTCCCTGCTTTGCGGATATTAAGTCGGCTGCAAAGCTTACGGCGGCGTATGCCGAGGCGACTACAGCAAAAATAACGGTAGTTACCGGCGACGCATTCGGTGCGTTCTATATGGCTGTTGCAGGTACGGGCGCTTCTACCGATGTTACATATGCTCTCAGCGGCGCGTGCGTATCTCCGGTAAACCCCGAGGCAGGTCTTATAATCCTTTATCCGGAACGCTTAAAGACCGATAAGGCAGGCAGAGAAAAGGCTCTTGCCGATTTCAGAGCGGAGGAGTGCTCCGCTGAACGTGCAGCTGAGATGGGATATATTGATTCTGTCATTGAAAAGAATGAGCTGAGAAAAACTCTTTCTTCTGCGCTTGATATGCTATCGGGCAAGAGAGAAACAACTCTTCCCAAAAAGCACAGCACACTGTAATATATCCGGAAAATAACAGTGCAGAAAACATCGGTCTGTTTTTGAAACGCTTTGATATCGGATATGAACACAGCGCATAAAGTGCTGTAAGGCTGATGGTTCTGCTTATAATGATAAATATAAAGAGCAGCATGCTCCGCATTATAAAAGAATATTCGAAAATTGAAAGGGAGTATACGATATGAGAAATTTGAAGATCACCGTAAATGGCGTGACATATGATGTACAGGTAGAGGACGCAGGCGGCGCAGCAGTTTCCGCGCCCGTTCAGGCAGCAGCACCGGCAGCGGCTCCCGCACCGGCACCGGCAGCTGCTCCAGCTCCCAAGGCAGAGGCAAAAGGCTCTGTGAAGATTGATATCCCAATGCCGGGAACGATTGTAAGCGTAAACGTTACGGAAGGTCAGAGCGTCAAGAAGGGCGATGTGCTCGTAGTATTTGAGGCTATGAAGATGGAAAACGAGATCCAGTCGCCGCAGGACGGCAAGGTAGCAAGCGTACTTTGCACAAAGGGCGAGAACAAGGAGTCCGGTGCGGTTCTCCTCACATTGGAATAAGGGGATGCGGAGTTAATGGCTAAAGGTAAATCAACAAATAAGAGCGGCAGCGCAAATGCCGCTGTGAATACAGAGAAAAAAACTTCTTCGGCAAAGATTGAAAAGACGTCAGTGTCTAAAAAGATCGGCATTACCGAAACAATTCTGAGAGATGCACATCAGTCTCTTGCAGCAACAAGAATGACAACAGAGGAAATGCTTCCTGTTCTTCCTCTGCTTGATAAGATCGGATTTCATTCCCTGGAGTGCTGGGGCGGCGCGACGTTTGATTCGTGTCTGCGTTTCCTTAACGAAGATCCCTGGGAAAGACTTCGCATTATAAGAAAAAATTGTCCGAATACAAAGCTGCAAATGCTTTTCAGAGGGCAGAATATGCTCGGTTACCGTCATTACGCCGACGATGTTCTTGAATATTTTGTTCAGAAAAGCGTCTCAAACGGTATCGACATAATCAGAATATTTGACGCGCTCAACGATATAGACAACCTCAGAACGGCTGTTAAGGCAGCTAAAAAAGAGGGCGCTCATGCGCAGATCGCTATTTCGTATACGACAGGTCCTGTATTTGACGACAACTATTATATAGAATACGCAAAGAGGATCGCCGACGCAGGCGCAGATTCTATCTGCATCAAAGATATGGCGGCTCTTCTCACTCCGTACAATACGGAGCACCTTGTAAAGATACTTAAAAAAGCTGTGGATCTGCCTATTCAGATTCATACGCATTATACATCCGGTCTTGCTTCAATGTGCCTTATGAAGGCAATCGAATCGGGCGCTGATGTAATAGATACAGCAATGTCTCCGTTTGCTCTCGGCACATCTCACGCACCGACAGAGTCAATGGTTGCAGCGCTTCGTGAAACGCCTTACGATACCGGCCTTGACCTGGTAGCACTGACTGAGATTCGCTCTTATTTCATGGATCTGAGAAAGAAATATATCGAAAAAGGTCTGATAGACCCGAAGATGCTTGCTACGGACGCAAATGCGCTTATTTATCAGGTTCCGGGCGGAATGCTCTCCAACCTGCTTTCACAGCTGAAGCAGATGGGTAAAGAAGATAAGCTTGAAGAAGTAATGCAGGAAGTGCCGAAGGTAAGAGCAGACGCAGGTTATCCTCCGCTCGTTACTCCTTCCTCCCAGATCGTCGGAACGCAGGCAGTAAGCAACGTTATTTTCGGCGAGAGATATAAGAATGTAAACGGTCAGTTTAAGGATCTTGTTCAGGGCAAGTACGGAAAAACTCCCGTGCCGATCGATCCTGAATTCAGAAAGAAGATCATCGGCGATGAAAAGCCGGTAACATGCCGTCCTGCAGATCTCCTTGAGCCGGAGCTTGAAAAGCTTCGCAAGGAATGCGCCGAGTGGTGCGAGCAGGAGGAAGATGTTCTGTCCTATGCTCAGTTTGACAGAGTTGCGGTCAAATTCTTTGAGAATCGCCGCAATAAAAAAGCAGGCATTGACAGCGAACATTTTGATTCAAAAAATAAAGTGCATCCCGTATAATTCTACGGAGAGAAAATACGAATATAAATGTAATATTCAGTCTGACATCTAAATTATTTTTGCTGAATACCTTCCCGGGAGTCAGACGGGAAAGTATCTCGGTGAACTAACATCTAATTATCAGAATTATGTCATAAGACATTATAATTTCATCATGAAGAGGAAGTTATAACATGGAAGAACAAGATAGAATGAACCCGATGGGTGTAGGACCCGAGGAGAATCCGCTCGAAGGCGGAGCTTCTCCGACAGGGGCGGAGAAGCAGAAAGCCGCGGTGGGACCTGTCGGCGGTCAGCCTGCTGCGGGTGGTTATCCGTCACAGTATGGCTATGGTCAGCCTGTTCCGGGAATGCCCTATCAGCAGCAGATGTACGGCGGCTACGGTCAGCCATACCCTCAGCAGGGCGGTTACAGAGGCGGCATGAACGGATATCCTCAGCAAAACGCCGCAGGCTACGGCTATCGACAGGGTGCAGACGCCGGTCAGTACAGCTATAAACCTGGTGCTAATCAGTACGGACAGTCGGGCAGTTACTCAAATTCGAGTCCCGGTCCGGGTCAGTATGATTTCCGTTCTGCGGGTAAGCCGCAGAACGCACA
>CACYDO010000340.1 GCA_902773165.1 uncultured Ruminococcus sp.
ACGAGAAAGCTGACGAGGAAGATAACGAAAATATCGAAGATGAAGACGACAGCTTTGTTGTAGATTATTCCGAGGATAGTTCTGCTGAGAAAAGCTCCGAAGGAAAAATTGATCTTTCGGAATTTCAGACATCTACATATGTAGAGGACGAACCCGAGGAAGAAAAGAAAGAAAAGCCTTCCGCGAAAGCAAAGCCCGAGATCGAGAAGAAGGTCAATGTAACGAAGCCTTCCTCCGCGGCTGTAAAAAAGGACAGAAAGCCCGATGTAACGGCGGAAGCGGTTAAGAAGCAGCAGAAGAAAAAAGCCGAAAAGAAGCCTCTTCCCGAAACAGAGAAAAAACAAGAGCCGGCTGAGGATAAAAAGATCTCGAAGTACGAGAAAAAATTCCCGAATGCAGCTAAGGCTGCCGCTGAGGAAGCCGCAGAAAACGAACGCCGCAGAAAAGCAGAACAGCTTGAAAGAGAGCGCCGCGCACGCGAGGAGCGCGCAAGACGTGAAGCGCTTGAAGCAGAGGAAGAAAACAAGCCTAAAAAATCAGGCGGTTTCTTTGCAAAGCTGAAGGAGCGTATCGTAGCTGCTACCGAAAGCGAACGTCAGGAGGTATTCGAGGCAGACGAGCGCGAGCGCAAGCTTGCCGAAAAGGAGGCTAAGCGCAAAGAAAAGGAAAAGGCGAAATCAGCTGCTTCAAAAACCGAAAGCAGAAAGAGCGCCGATACATCGGAAAAAAGAAGACAGGAACGCGCGCCTCAGAGCGATACTCGTGTTCGCCGTCCAAAGCAGGCTTCCGAGAGCAATACCGATGGAAAAACAAAGGTCTTTGAGCCGATAAAGGGCGAGGAAACATACGAGCAGTCCGAAAAGATCGTTTTCGATAAGGTAAAATCCGAAATGGCTAAGGAAAAGAGCGAAAGCGTTACTCAGCAGGACAAGATGAGAATTATCTCCGAAAAGGCAGAGCGCGAGAAGCAGCTTAAAAGCGCAGAGCGCCGCAGAGCCGAGCAGGAAAGACGCGCAGCTCAGTCGCAGAAGGACAGACAGGAGCAGCAGCGCCGCGCAGAAGGCTCTGAAAAGGCTGAGCAGATCAGACGCGAGCAGATGAAAAGAGCGCGCAAAAGTCAGCAGGAGTTGAATGCCGAAGACGAGGTTCGTAAATCTGGCAATATCAGCCTTAAAGAAACAGGCAGCGTTCGTTCCAGCGTTTCTCAGAAGAAGAAAAAAAGAAAAAAGCAGGCTGAGGATTATTTCAGCGAGTGATTAAAGGTCAAGGATAACGATGTTTAAATTACCTGTATGCCCATACTGTGGGAAATCGGTGCGCTATACCGACAGCAAAAAGCTAATGAGGGAAAAGCATGCCGAGTGCCGCAGCTGCCATAAAAAATCAGCTGTAAAATATAAAGCAGCGTGCGTAAAAATAGGTATGGTTCTTGCAGCTTTGCTTATCGGGCTTAATACGCTGATGTTCTTTAGGGGAAATAACAAAACGCTCTTGCCTAATCTTATCGTTACGGTAGGCGCAATTTTCGTTTATATGATACTCACTCCTCTTACTGTCAGACTGATCGAAATAGAAGGTCAGCGAGAAGAAGAGCCTAAGCTGAAAAAGAATCGCCATCGTCATAAAAAAACGAAGTACAGCGATGTAAATTTTGAAGAAGATCCGCTTAAAGGAACTTCTTTTGATAAATAATTAGTTTTGTAAATCAATTTATGAGTGCTTGAATGGTGAACTCATTCAAGCAAAAGAAGGGGTTAAGATGGATAGTTCGGAAAACGCAAAGGTTGAACAGGAATATACTGCCGAACAAATACAGGTTCTTGAAGGCCTGGAGGCAGTAAGAAAAAGACCGGGCATGTACATCGGCTCGACAGGACCGAGAGGTCTTCATCATCTGGTGTATGAGATCGTAGATAACTCTATCGACGAGGCTTTGGCAGGCTACTGCGATAAAATCGACGTGGTGATACTGCCGGGCAATATCATCAGAGTTACCGATAATGGCCGCGGTATTCCTGTTGGTATCAATCAGAAAATGGGTATGCCTGCCGTTACCGTGGTGTTTACGGTGCTTCACGCAGGCGGTAAATTCGGCGGCGGCGGATACAAGGTTTCGGGCGGTCTTCACGGTGTAGGTGCGTCCGTTGTAAACGCTTTGTCACAGTGGCTTGAGGTCAAGGTCTGCGACGGCGAGAAGATATATTATCAGCGTTATGAGCGCGGAAATATCATGTCGGAGCTTGAGGTCATCGGAGAATCTAAAGAGCGCGGTACTCAGGTCACATTTAAGGCTGATCCGGAAATTTTTCAGGAAACCGACGTTTACGATTATACAGTGCTTGAAACGAGACTGAGAGAGCAGGCGTTCCTCAACGCAGGTATCCATATTGAGCTTCGCGACGAGCGCGATCCCGAAAATATTCATAAAAAGAATTTTCTTTACGAGGGCGGTATTTCGAGCTTCGTAGAATATATCCATAAAAAGCGTTCTCTCGACGTTATTCACCCGGACGTTATCTATTTTTCAACGGAAAACGAAACGGGAACGGCGGCTGCCGAGATTGCTTTTCAGTACAATGATAAATATAATGAGCTGATATTGTCGTTTGCAAATAATATTCATACAACAGACGGCGGTACTCACGAAGAAGGCTTTAAGCGTGCGATCACTACGGTGATGAACGAGTACGCAAGAAAGCTGAAATTTTTAAAGGACAGCGACAAGAACCTTCTCGGCGAGGATTTCAGAGAGGGTATGACGGCGGTTATCTCCGTTAAGCTTTCTGAGGCTCAGTTTGAGGGTCAGACAAAAGCAAAGCTTGGCAACACCGAGGTCAGAACGATGGTTCAGAACCTCATAAATGAAAAGCTGCGCGAATATTTTGATTCCCACATCGACGTTACTAAGGCGATACTTGATAAAGCATGTCAGGCTGCTCTTGCGCGTGAAAAAGCGCGCCATGCACGAGAGCTTGTAAGAAGAAAATCGCCGCTTGAAAACGCTTCTCTCCCCGGCAAGCTTGCCGACTGTCAGTCGAGAAATCCCGATGAAACAGAAGTGTATATCGTAGAGGGAGATTCCGCAGGAGGCTCTGCTAAAAACGGCAGAGACAGAAAATATCAGGCTATCCTTCCGCTTTGGGGCAAAATGCTCAACGTAGAAAAGGTTCGTGAGGATAAGATCATCGGCAACGATAAGCTTACTCCCGTTATCACAGCGCTGGGCTGCGGCGTTGGCAAGGAGTTCGATATCAGTAAGCTGCGTTACGGCAAGGTCATTATCATGGCGGATGCCGACGTTGACGGTTCTCACATCAGAACGCTTCTGCTTACGTTCTTCTACCGCTATATGCAGCCGCTTGTAGAGCAGGG
>CACYDO010000341.1 GCA_902773165.1 uncultured Ruminococcus sp.
AAAAGCTTGAAAGAATCATGGCTGAAGTCAAGAATTCTGTTGTCCCGATTCGTCCTGATGACGGTAATACCCCTAGATATGAAAACCACAGAAAGTCTTCACATCATCACAATAAACGGCATAATCTTTGATGCTGTTAAGTTGTGGATAGTGTATAGAATATACCAAATTTCAAGTCAGAAATAAATTATACTCACGTTTTTTGAACGAGTAAACAAATTGTTAATGACAATCAGATTTTGATATGATATAATCAAATTGGGATGATTTATCATGAAAAAATTGAGTTTAATGGAAGTATTAGAAGGAATTGAGGACACACGCAGAAGCCGAAGCGTGATATATCCGCTTTCTTGCAAATTGCCACGAAGCTGACTTCCGTGCTTTGTTGGAACGGCACAGGGAAAGTCTAAAGCTGTTTCTCTATGGTTATGTTCACAATATGGAGGACGCTGAGGAAGTGATGCTGGATACTATACTTCCGAACAATTCGCGCAGACATTGATTCCCAAACAATAGAGACACTCCCCGAGGCGGATGCTTCGGGGAGTCTCTTTTTTTGAAAGTGTAGTAAAAGCCGCTCACAAGCCTTATGGAACATTTTATTTCTTGCCCGTCTTAACTCCTTTATTCTAAAAACACCTCAGATTGTGAGTGTGAGCCCAACAGAGCATATACAAAAAGCGTTTCGGCCGCACGGGCTGAAACGCTTCATTGTTCTTTGTATTTGATTATATCAGCAGGCGAGCATTCAAGCACATAGCATATCCGCGCAAGAATATCCAGATCCATTTTCTCAACTTCGTTGTTGTACCACTTGTTGATAACCTCGAAGCGTGTGTTAGAGACTCTTGCGAGGTAGTTTCGGGTGATCTTTTTGTTGTCCATTATCTCTTTCAGATGAAGGCTGATCTTGCCGTAATCCTTGATCGCAAATACAGATTTTGAATCCTTCATTATATCACTTCCTCTGGTTTTATTCTATATTGATTGTTACCGCTTGACTATATACATATTCAATGTTACTTTCTATATAGTGAAAATCAGGGGGGCGAGGAAATGGATATTTACACAGTAAGTTTTTTCGGGCACAGATATATCGAGCAGGGTGCGTTGATCGAGGAACGCCTTGACACGATGCTGCACGATCTGATAACCCAAAAGGAATATGTTGAGTTTCTGATCGGGTGTGATGGAGAGTTCGATCTGTTGGCGACCTCTACTATCAAAAGAGCGATCCGCAAGTATAGCTGCGGCAACGCCCGCCTTGTGCTTGTGCTGCCATATATGCGAGCTGAATATCGTGATAACGAGAAAAGCTATCTTGACTATTACGATGAGGTTGAGATTTGTGAGGAGGCTGCTAATGCGTACTACAAATCAGCGATTCAGGTGAGGAATCGGAGTATGGTAGACCGCTCCGATCTTGTAGTGTGCTGCATTCATCATAAACGAGGAGGTGCGTATAAGACGGTGCGGTATGCGCAGAGGCAGGGGAAAGAGGTTGTTGATGTGTTTGAGGAGATTGAGAAAGATCAATAACAAATATAGAATTCTAATGGTTTTGAAGTACTATTCTTATACTAAAAAAATTGATGTATGCACTGCAATTTTGTTGACTTTATGGTAACAATTTACCATAATAATGCTATATAGAATATCAAACCCATTGGAGTGGTTTAATCCTATGAGGTGCCCCATGAACAAAACCTACAACAAACTCGTCCGCGACAAGATACCCGAGAGAATTGAGTCTTCGGGAAAAGAGTGTACGACGGAGATCTTGTCGGACGAAGAATACCTGAAAATGCGGAGCTACATAAAGCAAATCGAGTCATGCGTGACAAGGTCGAGGAGCTTGATTGGCTTCAGGTGATGAAGCTTAAAGGAATTTTGCTATGTTTTGAGTATAGCTACTGTGCCATCAAGCGTAGCGGAACTTTGTGATTAAACCTAAGTAATTTGGATTCTATTTGATTGATAGATATTTGGAGGACTTCAGATGAGTAAGATCGCACATAAAAATGAGAGTAGGGAATCAGTTCAGACTATTCGTGAGCACAGTATTGCAACAGCCGATCTTGCAAGCAGCTTTTCAATACCCGAACTTCGCCAGATCATTTATAATATATCGCTTCTTCACGATATCGGAAAATATCAGCCTTCATTTCAGGAGAGAATTGGCGGAAAAAATATACGTGTCGACCATTCGACGTGCGGAGCGGTAGAAGCAAGAAAACTTTTCGGAAATCGTCCAGGTTCGCTTATTGCTCAATATTGCATAGCGGGACATCATTCGGGAATACCGAACGGAGGAACGCCAGCCGACACAAAGGACGATACCTCTCTTTACGGAAGGTTAAAAAGAGAGAACGAACTTGAAGATTACTCAGATTATAAAACAGATATCACAGTTGAACAGATTGACGAAAAGGCAGTTAAAGAGTATATGCTGAAAGTAGTTGTCGATTCCGAAGGCTTGCTTGAAGTTTTTGCTTTCACAACCCGGTACTGTTTTTCTTGTCTGACCGATGCGGATTCGCTCGACACCGCCAGATTTTGCACCGATAGGGAAGATATAGAGCTGACATCAAATTTTGACGAATGCCTGGAAAAACTTGATGCAAAGCTAGATTCATTCAAACCCCAAACAGAGCTTCAAAAAGCTCGTGCACTTGTTCAGAAACAGGTGTACCGAAAGGTTAATGAAAGTTCGGAAGTATATCTAATGAATATGCCTACAGGCAGCGGAAAAACGCTTTGCAGTATGAAATTCGCATTAACAAGAGCACTGGAAACAAGTAAACGACGTATAATTTATGTGATACCTTACAACAGCATTATAGATCAGACTGTGTCGGTATTTGAGGATATCTTCGGAGAAAGCGCAGGAATACTGCGTCATCAATCTTCTTTTTGTATCGATGATACCGACTATGACGAAGATTATAAAACTCTTGTAAAAAACGTATCGGAAAATTGGAACGCGCAAATCATTATAACAACATCGGTTCAGTTCTTTGAATCAGTCTATGCAAACAAACGCAGCAAGCTGAGAAAACTTCACAATATGGCGGATAGTATTATTATTTTTGACGAAGCACATATGATGCCGACAGAGTATTTGCAGCCGTGTTTGAGAGCCGTATCGCTTATAACAAAACTGCTGAGCAGTGAGGCCGTATTTCTTACAGCGACTATGCCCGATTTTGAAAAGCTGATAAGCCGATATTCTATTAAAGATACCAGAATTACGGAGCTTGTGGAGGATAAGTCGCAGTTCGGTTTGTTTAGAAAGGGCGATTTTGTGAATATCGGTGAAGTAACGGAAGAAAGGCTTATTTGTGATGCTGCTTCAAAGTCTGCCTCACTGATAGTGGTAAACAAGCGATCTGACGCTTCAAAACTTTACGATCTTGCTCCCGGTGACGCGGGCAGCAAGTATCATCTCTCAACATATATGACAGCATTTGACAGAAAGCGTGTGATAGATGAGATAAAACAGAAACTCGACGCTCTTTACAGAGATTATCCAGATGGTGTAAATGTTCCGGAAAACAGGCGGATCATTGTTGTTTCAACATCGCTCATAGAGGCGGGAGTCGATCTTGACTTCTTTGCTGTTTACAGAGAGTTGTCGGGACTTGACAGTATACTCCAGGCAGGCGGCCGCTGCAACAGAGAGGGCAAGCGTAAAAATGCCTCTATCTATATCTTTAATTTTGGCACTACGTCCAATAGGCATGATGTGAACACCGCAAAAGCACTGCTTGAAAAATATGAGGATATTTCTTCGCCGGAATGTATTGAGGAGTACTACGATAAGTTGTATAGTTTTAATGACGATATGATTCGCATGAGATCAATAGCAAAAGATGTTACAAAGCCTCAGTCGCTTCCGTTTGCTGATTATGCGAGAGATTTTCGTATGATAGAAAGCAATACAGTTTCTGTCGCTGTAGAGTGTGATGAAGAAAGCACGTTTCTTATTTCGCAGCTAAAAGAAACAGGCTTTACAAATCACAGAAAGCTGCAAAAATACACATTTACCATTTATGAATATGAACTAAAAAAGCTCATTGAAGCAGGTACGGTAAAGCAGTATGGCGGTGTGTGGTGTTTGATCAATCACAATAGTTACAGTGCTGAAAAGGGCGTTTCATTCGAAGCGCATGATTTTTACATATAAAGGAGGAATTACATGAGCAGAGGATTTAAGATCATAGTGCAGGGAGATTATGCGCTTTTTACTCGTCCTGAAATGAAGCTTGAAAGAGTAAGCTACGACGTGCCGCCGCCCGGCGCGCTTGAAGGCTTGTTAAAGAGCATCTATTGGAAGCCTGCGATACGCTACGAAATAGATAAAATAATCGTGTTTAATCCAATCAATTTTACTAGTGTACGCCGCAACGAAGTCAAGGATAAGATATCTTTGCAAAGTATGACAGGGCGGATGAACGGCAAGGGAGGCGACCCATGCGTTTATACATCGGAAGACAGAACGCAGCGTGCGTCTATGATACTTAAAGATGTATGCTATGGTATCGAATTTCATTTCAACATGACGGGTCTCAAAAGCACGCATGACGATGAAGATGAGAAAAAGCATTACAACATTATCAAGCGGAGATTGGAGAAAGGTCAGTGTTTCAGAACGCCATGTTTTGGTTGCTCGGAATTTCCTGTGAGGAAAATAGAGCTTGTAGAAGAATTTGATCTCGGCATGATAAGCCCGGAGATACTTTCGGTGGGTGATGTCGATCTCGGATTTATGAGCTATAAAGTCGAGTTTGAGGATAAAGGCATACCGATCAATAACGATTGGGAGCACCCTGTATTCTTGGACAAAGCAACCACAAAATATTACAGACCTCACATGATATGCGGCGTGATAGATGTTCGAAAATACAGGGAGATGATGAAATGCTGATACAGGCATTGTGTGAGTATTACGATGAGCTTGCAAAGGAAGGCAAGGTCGTGCCGGAGGGGTATTCCGAGCAGCCGGTGCATTATCTGATAGCTCTGACACAGGAGGGAAAGATCGACGGTATTATTGACTATCGTACAAAAACGCAGTATGAAGCGGCGGGCGGCAAAACAAAGGAGCGGTTTGATCCGCGTATCATAACACTGCCGCAAAGGACGGAAAAGCCGGGGATTGACTCTAACATAATTGAGCATCGTCCGCTGTACATTTTTGGACTTAATTTAGAAAAAGACAAAGAAAAAAAGA